>NZ_CP099597.1:0-103148 GCF_024072275.1 Pseudomonas siliginis
ACCACAAAGGTAGTGGCATACGGCCACACCTGTAAACTACGTGAAACACTCCCGTCAGTGCGCTCATGAAAAAACCTGCGGACAATAGTCCGCTGACGACAATAGTCAGCAACCTGACAATCCCGGCCTATTTTCGTGAGCCGGTAAATTGAAAGGTCAACCTGAGATACGCAACCACAATGCCGCGTTCGGAACGGTACTTGCTGAAAAACGCAAGGAGATGGGCTTGTCTCAAGAAAAGTTGGGATTTGAAGCAGAGATGGACCGCTCGTTTATCAGTTTGCTCGAACGCGGTAAGCGATCACCGACCTTAGATACTATTTGCCGGCTATGCGGGGTGCTGAAGGTATCACTCAGTCAATTAGCTGGACTAATAGAAAAGAAGATGGATGCCAGCGAGGATTGAAGAAACATCAACCCTCGCCAGATACTTAATTGACATCAACTACTGCAATTGGCTTTTTTACGTTCGCTTTTGATAACGCAGCGCCAATTTTAATTGACGGACGCTCGATGCATCGATAAGTAACCGCAGACACTAACACTGTCAGAAGTACAGTAAGAGCCATATAGCTTCCTGTCGTCCATCCCTTTATCCATTCAATATCTGAAACTTGCACAATTCTTGAAATCGAATACATAACAACCGGGTGAAGCAGATATATGGAATAGCTCACAGTGCCAAGCCACACAAGAATTGCGGGCCGCATTTTTCCCCAGAGTACAGCACCTGTGAAGACTATAACTCCGACTGCGTATGGACCGCAGAGCTTCCAGTAGGCCGGGTTTATGCTGATCATTTTTATCGCATAGGACACCAGGCATACCCAAGCGACCACATAACCATAAACGATGGTTTTGGCGACCGTAAGATATCTACCTTCATCTACAACTTGGCGGAAAACCGCTCCCCAGAACATTACACCGAGATTAAGCGACATTGTCGCCAGTGAAGGTATCGTAATGGAGGGAACGTGCACTCCAACCACAGCGAGGACAGGAGGTCCGAGATGAGCGACGGTGAATAATAGAGCCATACTGCCCAGTACAAAAACGGATTTCAATCCATTGAGAAGAAACAGCACGACGCAGGCAGCATAAAAGACGAGCTCGGTTTGTAGTGTCCAGTAGAGGCCTTGGATGCTTGGATGGCCAGCGGCTTCCTGCACCATGGTGAAGTTCCAGAGAATGGACGTTGCAGCTAGCGGCTTGTCCCAGATGTACCAGGAAGTTATCAATCCGAGAGGAATGGAAACCCAATACATAGGGTACATTCTGAAAAATCGTTTAATTGTAAAACTGCGAACCGCTGATATCCCGTTGCCATAAAGGCTGGAGGGAATCAGAAAACCGCTTATGGCGAAAAAAATGACAACACCAATTCGGCCAAAATCAAAGAAATCGGCAACACGATAAAGAGCATCCTGCGCTGATGGCTTTGCAATATGGACGAAGATTTCCGAGGTGTGTAACCAAACGACCAAGAGCGCCGCAATGGCTCGCAAACTGTCAATGTGACCAAAGCGTTTTTTATTATCGATCATGAGAGTTAAACCGTTGAGTCGCTAGGGTGTCAAAAAACAAATGAACGGGGTGGTACTGGTAGAGCGCTTCACCAGATGGTGAGAGCTGTCCCCTTGCCGTGTGCTGATCAAGCGCTCTACCAGTGCCACCGGTCGTTTCAAAAGGTTTCGCTTTATGCCGCTGATTGTATAGCAGGAGCACCGTTAACCAATCGGAATTTGGCAGGGTGCCCAAATTGATTGACGACTCCCCACCTCAGATATCCGAATAGCAGGTTGCGGCTACAGAACTGCCAACTGGAGCAGTGAGCTCGATTAGCCACTGATAACGGCCAAATAGGTCAGGACCGCTGATAGGAGTCACCTGGCCCAGGGACATTCGAGCAGGCTCGCCCTGCGCATCACCAAATCGTGTCAAAACACACTCGTTATGCCAGCCCAGATCCATGGAGTACGGTTGCCCCGTCACAAAAGAAGTGATGCCACCACCGAAGGGACTCAAACTCATCACTCGATTTTTGCCAACGGTCTGCCAGTAGCCGGATTGGCAAGACAGCGGCCTTCCATTAGCGTCGCGGCTCACGAGCCCGTTAGGCGAGCATCCGGTCCACAGCGCGGCAACACCGTTCATCTGGAGATACTCTCCGACCTGGGTTCGACCAGCAGACGTCACCTTGCCGGCGAGTACTTCGCCGCCAGTGTAAATGCCCTTGTCAGCGTACGATCTGACCCAGGATGGATCACTCATGTACCAGCCGCCGTTCCATTTCTGGTTGTACAAACCGGTATCGCCCGTTGTGCGAAACCAGCCACCGGTAGTAGTTTCGCCCGCGATCGTTGCGTTTGCGGCAGTGATGTTACCGCTGGCTGTCATCGTATTGGTCGTAACTGCTGTTGCGGCGACAGTCGCGGCGTTGTTGATGTTTTTGCCGTTCATGTCGATCGCGGTGTTCATACGGTTGAGCTCAGGATGCCCTGGCACTGCGTTGCGGTAGAGGTAATCGTTCACTACCGCACCGTCTTTCAGGAACAGCGCCGTGGCGATATGCCCGGCACCCGGAGCGATGGAATACTGTGCCAGGGGCATTTCCCAGCCGCCGTAACTGCCAGTCGCCACAGCAGTGTTCGTTTTCGAGATGAAACCACCCTTTGCGCCCATGTTCTGAGCGATCCGTCGACCATCCAGCTCTGCAATGGCTTGCCCCCCCGTTGTCACAACGAGTGCTTGCAACTGATTAGGCACCGGCTGGATTACCAATACAGAATAATCCTGACCAAAAGAATTTCGGTTGCTGATTCCGGCGTCAAGGTAACCAGTACTCTTTAGCATCGGAACGGTGATCACCGCAGGAGAGCTTGGACCGGCGGTCGTGGCAATCACGGAGTAGTAATCCTTCAAGTATTTGCCGGCGGCGTCAGCCACTAACTCGGCATGATCGGCCACTTGCTTATTTGTGATATTGTCCAAATACTTGTTGTACTGAGCTGTCGCCACACCCGTAGCGATAGAGGCCAGTATCAAGATAAACAACGTCTCAATCAGCGTGAAACCACTTTGTTTATTTAATGTTTGAATCTGCTTCATACTGACCTCCATAACGACGTTTTCTAACTCCAGACATCGGAACTTTGTTGCCGTGCGACATCCTGCATAATTTGCTGAACCTTACCCTGTCGAATTTTTTCCTTGATCCCTAATCCATCTTCGCGAGTCAGAACCAACGGCTGGAACACCATCCTGGTGATCACGCGTCCACCTTGATGAGTTTGATTCAAAGACTGCCAAACAATCATGCTTAAACCAGTTGCGAGTACATCGGCAGCGTTTTCCATCTTTCCGGACGCATAAGTGATAATTCGCTCGACTGCCTGAGCGCAATTACCCGCGTGAATAGTAGCGAGAATCAAGTGGCCGTTTATCGACGCGTTTATGGCTTCGAATGCAGTGTCCTGATCACGGATTTCGCCGATAAAGATCAGATCCGCTCCTGTCCGCATAGAGTGATAAATGTGCTCCGGATAGCCGCCTGTTTTTCTCGATGCATGTACCTGAACACAGCGGCCCTGACCATGAACGCCATTCAAGTTAGCCTCGGGGGGATCCTCGATCGCTATGCAAAGCCCGCCATCAGTGAGTCGATCAACGATAAATGAAGCGGCCGTCGAAGTTTTCCCATTACCCATTTCACCCGCAATAAGCACGAGTCCCCGCAATCTTGGGTTTCTCCAAGTATCCACTACGTAGTCAGCCAAGCTTAAATCATCGATATCACGAATCCGGGCATCTGACTTTCGTATAAAAAAAACGTCCTCCTGTTTGATGTCGACGACTTTCGTAACCCGCAGCAGCGTTTCTCCGCGTGGAATGGAAAATTCTGGTCCGTGCGCCTGAGCTCCTTCTTTGCACAAGTGCCGGAGTTCATCGATCTCTTCCTGCCAATCAACGGGTGCTGGAACACGGGACGCATGCGCCCCGTCCAGGCCCTTCACTTCGCAAAACGTGTCGCCGATATGCAAATCGGCGAACGTTGCTAGGGCGATCAAGCTCACTGACTGACAGTCCACGCGACGGTGTTAGAGTCACTATCACAAGAAGCGGATGCGACGCCAGAGGTCACTTCACCAGTGGTTGCAGTGCCGGAGTTTATTTTCGTTGTATATGCCCTGGTGCGGCCGATAGCGGTAGAGAGAGCGACACAGGACGAAGGTGGAACGGCTCGCGTGGTGAGTGTGAATGCAGGCCCGGTTGAGACAGGACTCACTACACCACCCCAAGCGTTATAAATCACCCCTCCGGTGACAGTAAATGTATCGGGAATACCCTCAGTAACTATCAACTGAGAAGTAAGGTCAGTACCGGCTGGACCGTAGCCTTGACTACCTTTGAGCGCGCGTGTATTGATAATGAGGTTCGTGATGCCAGCCTGTTCACTACTGTTAGTTTGTTTACCGAATAACTTCATGCCAAGTGCTACCGCTCCTACAAGCACCAAAGCGGCAATAATGAAGTAAAACAACATTTCCATGTTGCTCGTACCCGACTGTTTGTGAAGCCGGTTATGATTATTGATTTTCATGTGTTTATCTCCGTTTGACTTAATGAACTTTGGAACTAAGCGACCTGTCGATCGCGTCTTGCATATCGAAAGTACCCAACAGCACTAACGCCATGATTCCCGCTACAAAAGCACCACTGACAACAATCGAAAATGACGCCGACTTCTCAACGCGTGTGATCGATTGCTCCAGCCAGTCCTCTGCGAAGTTCCCGATGGCCTCATCAAAGCCCTGCCGAGAAGCCAAAATCTTCAAATACTGAACAGCGCGTTTATCGGGGAAATTATGGCCAGCTCTATGAAGTGCCACGCCTAAGTTACCGCCTTGTCGTGTACCCATAATTGCGGCGCCGATACGCTCCGCAAGCCAGGGGGGAGCGTCTTTATGAAGAAGCAACAGCGCATCGTGCAGTTGAATGCCAGCTCGGACCATAACCGAGACATTTAGCAGAAACGTCGCACCATGAAGTACCCGATAGGTTGTATAGATCGGCATTCGATCTAAAACGATACGTAGCTCACCTTTCAACTTGGGCAAGCTATAAAATATAGCGACCAAGAGTAAAAGAATCCCAATAACCATATATGCGCCGCCATTTGTGACGGCGCTAGATATCAGGCTTAGCGCATAACCAGCGCCCTCCCACGTATCGGGATTTGAGAGCTTTGAAAGCTTCGGCACCAGTAGTGTCGAAATCACCCACAACAATACACCCGCAAGTGCGTAAGTGAACGAAGGATAAAGGGTCGCTCGCATGACTGCAGACTTGATGCGCTGTTTAAAACCGATAATTTTCGTCGCGTCTTTTAGCGCTTTCACTAATGCACCAGATTGTTCACCAGCTGCAATCAAAGTCACTTCTTGATGCGGAGCCCAGCGTGCCAATGCGTAACTTAATTTATTTCCGTTTGAAGTCGCTTGGTAACATTCTAATGCAATGATCGCTAAAGGCTCATTCGGCTTTTTTCCATCGTCACTGTATGAATTGTAGAGTTCGAGCAGAAGGTCATTCAAAAGCACGTTATTGTCTAATAACAATGCAACCGAGCGGTAGAAGTCAACCCGCATTTCCGCGCTAAAGCGCGCTGCGGTCAGCATTTCGTCTAATGTGGAGATGACTCGTTTTATCATTGTTTTATAGCTCCGCCTAGTGTTACAAAGTCCTCATCAAGAGGACCGACGTCGCCTTCGACCATGTAAGGATCCACAAGACCAGCATTTAATTGCCTGATGGCATGAGCGTTCTTAGTGATACCATTCATGTTTTTCACCCAATGAACTTTGGCCTCGGCTTTGCTTTTAGCGAAAACGCGCATGAAATCCAGATCGGGTGGCAGCACTTCTGCGATTACAGTACGTCCGGACACACCCTTCCCATGGCACTTTTCGCACCCAGGACCGCGTACAAAAACTGTTGCCGGAGTACAAAATGTCTCTACCCTCTGGCACAGATCTTCTTTCAGGGCATGCTTCCCCTCGTAATACTGGATTTTGCAAGCAGGACATAAAACTCGTGTGAGCGATTGATTGATGAAACCCTTTACCAACGAAGGATCTAGAACCAGGGTTGGATCAACACCGAGATCCAGCAAACGCTGGATACTTGATATGGCGTCAGGTGTGTGCAGTGTGGTCCACAAACCGTGGCCAGTCAGCGCGCCTTGAAACGCTGCTTTAGCTGATTCGTAATCGCGCATCTCCCCCACCATCAAAACATCCGGGTCTAGACGAACTGCGTTTTTGATGGAGCTGGGCCAATCGGCTTGGCCGAGTTCTGTCTGATTTGCGCCATCAATGCGATACTCGGGTGGATCTTCAACCGTTAGAAGATGAATCTTTCGTTCGAAGTGCTCGAGCAGTTCTTGCAGGAACACTTGAAGACTCACCGACTTACCAGATCCAGTTACGCCCGAAACAACGATGATCCCTTTTTTGGATTGTATGAAACGTCGGATGATCGCGATTTGCTCTGGCAAATAGCCAAGCTCCTCCATCTTTCGCTGTTGGCCATTGTCGTAAAGCAGCCGAAGAACCATAAGTGGCCCATACATCATTGGCCGGGTAGCAACTCGCGCGCCGAATAGGCCGCACTGACCTACGAATTCTTTTTTAAGCCGGCCATCTTGGCTCAGATGCGGTTTAAAAAACTCCTCCGAAGCTTCGCACATGGATTGATAAATGGTACTGAGGAACAGTCCACCTTCGGTACGGTGCAACTGCCCTGCGTGCTCCAGGTCGCCATGTACTCGATACTTGATCTCAAGTGCAGACTCCTCAAGCATCAAATGCACATCGCTGGCCTCCAACTCCGTTGCCTTGGCTATGGTCTGAATAACCATCCGTTGGAAGTCACTGGTTCCTTGCCCATTAGCCAGTTTATGGCTAGAACTCGATGCATCAGTGCTTGTGCCTTGGTAAAACCGTTCAACTTCCTCAACCCGAACTTTGTGTACGGTGTATTCAACGTCGTTATAGTCGAGTCTCTCCATGTAGCCGAGCACGAACACATTGTTCATATGCGAGCTGGATACATAAAGTTTCAGGTCGGCCGTGAGACAAACCATTTTGCGCAGCTCAGGATCTGCCTCCCACAGTTCGCCCTGAGCGCTCAAAGGTTTGCGCTGGAGTAGCGCGATGGAACCGATACTGACTGCCTGTAGACTTGACATGCTGACTCCTACCGCATCACTGGCGCATTAACTGGCGGGAAGGCGCCTGGCAGAGTCACGGGCTGCTGTTGTTGCTGTAGCACGGGGGCTCCCTGGGTCTGTTGAATGAGCTGTATGGTTTTTCCCTTTGTGTCGATAAGAGAGGCTTTGCCAAAGCCGACCGACGACACTCGATAATTACCCGGCAAGATGTCGCCAGCTCGGGCGTCTACCTTGCTGCCTGTGCTGTAGACAAATGAGCCGAAGAGGTTCAAGTCTCGACCCACTACACCGCGTAGCTCGGGGATCGGGCTCGCGATATCGATCGACGTGGAAGTGATGCTGCCGCCATCGCCGATGGTTCGGCCGTTTTTGTCCGCTTGGGCTTGAGCTTCGTCGCGCTTGGCCTTCAACTCGTAGTACATCTGTTGCGCCTGTAACGCGGACAGATCCCCGAATGTCGGAACGTAGCCAGCGGGCAAGTCCGCTGCGTGGGTCGAACCAACCAGCAGGAGCGGCACGAAGATCGAGGCTGTGAAACGCTTATTTTTTCGCATAGAGCGCACCTTTGATGGTCCAGCTCATTCGAGCGGACTCTTTTACTTCAATGACGATTTCAGTTATGCGGATCCCGCGACTGGACATTCCCTGGATCAGAATTTCCGGAGGAATTTCCGACTCGATCGAGAATGAAAACTCAGTCCAGTCAGGCAAAGGCGGCGGAGGCAAATCGCTTGCAGCCGACCCCGGCAACGCCGCCGGCTGCGGAGGAGCTTTGTAGGGAATTTCGACCAAGGTTGGCTTGATCTTTACCTGCTGGAAGTGACTGGTGAATCCAGCGAGCGTGCTGTCGAGGTCGCCAAGCTCTTCGTCACCAGCAAGGGTCATTGCGAGAGATTGATTGAGCAGTGCTGTATCTCCACCGCTCGTAAAGGCAGGGACCAGCTCAAACCACGCACGCGCAGCTACGATGAACTGGTTCACCGTTGCAGTGCCTGTCCGTTTGTACGAGACCGCGTACTGGTCGTTCGAGCAGGTAGCGGTCCCTGCAGGCCACCCAGAAATCGACAGTGGTTTGGAGTTGGCTACGCTCAAACAGGCGGTTACGAAATCGTGGAGCGATGCTTGTTGGGCCCATTGATGTTTGAGCGCCGGCGCGACTTGTTCCGCGCGGGTCTTAGCGTTGAGTTCTGCCAGGCGCTGCGCCTCAATTCGAGCAGCCTCAAGCGCGGCCGCTTTTTCCTCACGGTCGAGCTTTAGGTGCCACTGCCAACCGCCAATAGCCAATGCTAAAAGCGCTACTCCAGCCACGCCGAGCGCGTACCATTCCTTTTTTGTCAGTCCAAAGGTCAGCGGCTTGAGGGTGTAGGCCTTATTGAGGTTGCTTGGCTTCAGGAGAGTTTCAATGTCGAGGTCTTCCCCGCCAAAGCCCATTTCAGGTGGTGCGTAAACCTCCTTGAACTCGGTTCCTCGACTGAAAAGCTTCTTCAGCAACTTGCTGATGGTGTCGAAGTCGCCAATTTTGTCGGAACCGGGTAGTACCGAGCCGCCGACTACCGCGACGATAGCGTACCGACCGTCAGGCAGCTTGAAAGCGCCGATCCAGGTGTCACCCAACTGTCCGGCCAATGCCGCCGCGAGGCTGTACATCCCTTTGGTCACGCCGTCGGTTTTTACGACGAAGCCAGCTTGTTTGACCTCGACAGTGTCACGGATGGCCACCATCTCCAGGCCATCGCGCTTGCCAATGTCCTTGGCTTCCTTCATGTAGTGACGAGGGCTGTGAAGAGCCTGCCAGAACAGGCCAGACACAAACTTCAAGCCGTTGATGGTGGTCGTCGTTACCGTGGGGCGCCGCGGCTCCACGTCGCGTACTTGACCTATGCCTGCCATGGGTCAGCCCTTCACTTTCACAATTGGAGTGATCATCACTACGATCACATCGCGGGTGGTGGTGCGAGTTGCACCGCCGCCTAACAGGAAGTTCCAGCTTGCGCCGGTGCCGGCCTTCGTTCCTTGCTCCGAGGTTTGATCGAAGCCGGACAGCACGAGAGTTTCACCGGACTGAAGACCCACGGTCTGGTTGAAGATCCGGTTGTCGATCTCGGGCACCTGAATGCGACTTTCGCCGCTGGACTCTGCACGCAGTCGAATGAGCGAGCTGATGTTCATGAAGAATTCGAGATTAATCGTGTTATCGAGTTGAACCTGGGGCAGCAGGCTCATGTTGAAGCCGGACGTTACGGTGCCCGGGGTCAAGGAAGTAGTTGAACCGACTTGCGCCGTACTGGTGGTTTGAACCGAGGCCAGGAACCCTGTCTGACGGGCAACTTGTACAGGCACAGGATGCAGATTCAGCGTAAGCACCGACGGGGAAGTGATCACCGAAACGCGACCCTGTTGGGACAGAGCCTTGATGATTGCGCTGGATCCGGCGAATGAACCATCCAGAATGCCGATCTGGCCGTTGACTGTGTTGCTGAGGGCATCCTGGAAGGTATTCTTCATGCTGAAGTTCCAGTTGCCATTGGCGGCTTTATAGACGAGGTTCCAGTCGATGCCGGCCGAGTCCTGGTCGTTCAGTGTGACGGAGTAAACCTTGATGTTGAGCAAAACTTGCTTCGACAGGTTTGCGTTCTCGGCCGCGACATAGGTTTCGACCTGGTCGAGGACATCCGGTCTGTCGGTAACGGTAATCGTGCCGGTCGAGCGGGAATAGGACATGCGTCCGACACCGCTGAGCATGGTCTTGACGCTGCGCTCAACGTCGTCCGAAATTGACGTCTTCAGGCTCAATGTGGTCGCTTGGCTGCTGCCGGAGTAACCGGAGATGCCCGAGGTGCCCCCAGAACCCGAACCGCTTCCGCTCCCCCCGGTTCCGGCCGACGCGGTCGTACCCGATTGCACAGTCGACTGCATATCAGTGCTCGAGGCGAACACATAAAAATTGTAGGTCCGAGTATCCAGGTAAAAGATCGTGATGCTTCGATCTTTCGGGTTGTACTTCCAGGACAGCCCGAGCTGCGAAGTCGCCGTGTCCAGCAGGCCAGAGAGGGGACCTCTGTAGTTGATCCCATGCAGTTGAGTATCACGAACACTCGAAGCGCCATAGCCGGCGCCCGTACCGCGCGCGACTGCCCCACCGGGAAACAGACCTGACAGGTCGTTTGCTGGCATAGGTGCGGCCGGGGCCGAACCGTTTTGACCTTGAGATTGACGAGCGCCGCCGTCCATGACATCCGACGTCACTCGCACAGGGATCCCGCAGGTTCTCGTCGCGGATCGCGCGAGGGTGGTGATGTCGCTGTCGAGCGTATACGTGATTTCGCAGTCCTTGCTTTCAGGCAGGCCGGCGACTACAGGCAGCGGTTTCAGGTTGATGAGGGGCTCATCCTGGAACGCGTCTTTTGGTGTTACACGCCCTTGCACCTTCGGATCGCGCATCGACGCGACGAGGTTCGATGCTTCCGCTGTTTGCTCGTCAACACGTTCTGCAGTTTGATGCACCCGCATGACTTCGCAGCCAGAGGCCACCGAGAGAGCGAGAATAGCGACAGTCAGCCTGCCTGTTTTTTTGAAGTTCATGCAGACTTCCTCTATTTGGTTTTTTCCGTGATACGGATGTGTTTCTGCAGCCGAGAGCCCTTCGGAACAAGTGGTCGTTCGGCGTTCTGGAAGTACGAGAAGAGCTTGATCACCGCGTCTTCGAACGTGCCATCGATGCTCAAATGCGGCAGTTCGTAATTGAGATCCTCAGGCTCCCACTCCACAGTCCAGCCGGCTTTAGCAGCCCACTGCTCCAATGTCTTGCGCAGTGTCGAGCCGTCCTTTGCCTCCCAAGTCGAAGTGATTGGCTTTATAGGTGCAGGGGGTGCCACGGGTTTCGCTGGAGCGGAGACCGGCGCAGGTGCAGGTGCAGGTGCAGGTGCAGGTGCAGGTGCAGGTGCTGTCGTAACCGGCTTCGGCGGCAAAGGCACGTAACCCGCTTGCAGTTCAGGAATTGCTGCAGTTGCCACTGGTGCAGTTGCTGCGACTGGCTTGCCTGCAGGTGCGGCCGATTGAGTCGCTTCAGCTACTGGCTTCGAGACAGTGACCACCTTGAAGGAGCCTTGTGCGGGTTTTGGTTGCAGCGGCGCGGAAGCAGACGGTGCAGGAACAGCTGTAGATGCAGCACCGCTTTTTTGTGGTTCGTTTGCCACTACGATTTTTGGAGCCGCCGGCGCCGGCGTGCTGACGGCAGCCGTAGTCACAGGCACCGCTTCCGGTGGCGGAGCAGGAACCGGACCGACTTTGATTGTTGGACGCCACTTTGAAGCGTCCACTTGGAATTCTGCTTTACCTACCAGTCGACGCAGTTTGTCGCCCAGGGTCAACTGACCGCCGTCCCCTGTGACAGTCTGCTGAGACTCGCTGACTTGGCTTTGGGTGACCAGTTCCTGCTGAAGCAGGGTCGAGTACAGCACCATGCCTTTGTAATCGCGCGTGAGCCGGTTGAAGTTCGCTTCCAGGATCGCCATCGCCTGGTCAGCGCCTTCCTGCCAGCCTTGTTTCACAGCTTCCTGCCAGACTTTCATCTCGGCCGAGTCAACGGGGCGGGCCTCCATGACAGGCAAATCGACATTTGCCTGCGTTGGAAGGCCGACCAGCAAGTAATCACGCCAAGTGGGAGGAACACTGACGAAGCGTTCCGGGCGTTCTTTCTTGAACACGCGGTTCGCGGTTCGGATCTGATCCGGGGAGAAGGACGCGACGTCACGTGACTCGACAATGACGGGAGGGAGTACCCCGCTCGGACTGATAAGGGACCCGAACTCGTACTGTACGTCGAGCGCGCGCTCGCGCAGGCGGAGCGCTGTTATCAAATCCTGCGCTCGCGCAGCCAGTCCGCCGCGAAAGCCAACGGTACGTCCGCCATCTGCCAGAAGTTGCGCACGCAAGCTGTTAACGCCGGTACTGGCTTGAGATGTCGGATTCATCAGGTCGTCGAGCGAAAGTCCGGTACCGGCACTTTCAAGGCGTGGATCACTCGTCATACTGCCTGCGGCGAAAACGCCGGAGCTGAAGCAAGTGGCTTGGGCGATGAGTACAGCGATTGCGATGCGATTCATCAGGTTCTCCGATTAGGGCGCAGGCCGGCTGTAACGGAGAACGAGACTGGAAGTGCCTCTGTCGATTGATGCGCGGTAGCCAATTTGTGCGCTGATCTGGGTGAGCACCGTATCGAACGGCACTTCCTTCACATCCATATTCAGCGGCAACGGCAATCGCAGGCCCACAGCAGAGAAAGTGAATCCTCTGTCCTGAGCGAGCGTTTGAAGAAGGACGAAAGCGTCCCCTTTCCATGTGAATGACAGGGGTTGCTGCCCGCTGAAGATTCGAGCGGGTGTTGGGGGAACCGGCTTATTGAGCGCGCCCGCCTGGTACAGATCAGCTTGAGCCGCCTGGATTGTCCGGGCTGAATCAAGGATCAAGCGATCGATCTCGGTTTGAACATCGGCAGTGTTCGACTTTGTTGCACAGCCTGTTAAGCCGACTGCCAGGAGAAGAACACTGACGGAGACGCGGCACAAATCCATAATGACCCCCAAATTTTGTATTAAGGGTACTATACGGAATGCGCTCACGCAAACGCAGTTTTAGGCTGGCCGCGTACCTCTGCTGCCACCTTTTCGCTCAGAAGCCTTTATTTCGGCTTCCATAGCCTTGCGAAGCTGTTCAAGGTCAGGATTCTTGAGCGTTACGTTCATTTTGTATCGTGTCATCAATGCAACGGTTGAATGTTTGAATTCCGGCGATCCGGTAAGCTCGAATGTAGAACCGAACTTTTCTGTTGCGTGGCGTAGGGCGGCCAGCACTGCCTGATGATTCCGGGCAGAAACATCGCTCATGTGGATCACCCTGCCAAGGTCAACGAACAACTCGACGCCTTGCTGAGTCTCATAGTGAACACTGCCGCTTCGCCGGACTTTGAACGTCAGTCCTTCTGCTGTCGAAATCGCAACCGGATCGGCAACTGTGTCGTATCGAATGCCGTCCTTCAAATCGTCACCGGCGCTACGCTCCAGGGTGTTGGCCATACGTTTTTCGGAGTATGCCCAACCACGTACCTGACTGATTGCAGCCGGAACACCGGCGGCCGCTTCATTCTCGACCCACTGCCTGAAAGTCAAAGATCGGTTAGCAGGATCTGCACGCAACTCTTCTCGCTCCCGCTGCAGCTGAACCTTCAACCGCTCGCGCTCGCGCAGTGTTTCGAAGGCGATGACGCTGTACATCGCTTTCTTCACGGCGGCAGATCCCTTGGAGTTTTTCACTTGCGCGCGACGATCTCTCGCCTCGTCTGCGATAGCCGCGAACCTGGCTTTCACAGCAGCAGGGTCGAGTCGTCGATATACGAAGCTTTTTTTGTATTTCTGGTATTGCTCACGTAGAGCGCGTCGACCGGTAGCTCGCTCGAGCCGGCGCTCCTCACGCTGTTTTGGATCACGCTTCAAAGGCCGGTGTTTGTCGTAGATCGCCGACGGCACAACATCGATTGAGCGAGGCAGTTCGAACGCACCCAAACGTTTTACGAGGCGGGCTTTGGAGAGCCCCTCGTGTAGATCACTTGCCTTGACAGGCGTGGTCGTGTCGGACGCTAGGTCATAGATCGCAAACCCCTGGCCCTTTTCGCGCAATTCGATGTTGTGCTTCGCCAGTTGGTGATGGATGGCTTGCCAGGTCAGAGTTTCACGCTTGAGCAATGCGGCGATCGCTTTTCTCGGCTCGTTGCGGACATAGGTGAAAAAACTCTCCACACCGTCGAAGCGCTCCATGTCGGACGCTTTGCTCGGACGTTTGCCCTTTGTGTCAGGCGACGAGCTCGTCCAGTCGACGACCTTTTTTCCATTGCGCTCAAAGATTGAGAACACACCTTCAACTTCTTGCCAGCCGTGGGCGATTTCGAGCTCGCGCATGGCGCGATCAAGCTTGTAGTAATCGCGCTCCGGGTATACGGCTTTGAACGTCTCAGGATTCACCCGATTCACGGCGATGTGCACGTGAGCATTATCTGTGTCGCGATGGACAGCGAACACGTACTGGTGATCCTCCATGCCCACAGCTTTGAGCGCGTACCGAGCACACTCAAATGCTTGTGTGTCAGTTGGATTTTCACCCGGCGCCCAGGACACGACGACGTGATAAACCGGATCACCGACGCGGGGATTCTGTGCGGCTACCGCTTCCATTTCGGCGCTGGCAGTGATGAGTGACAAGCAGTTGTGTTCACAGGCCACACCTGACGGCGTCACCAACTGCTGCGGTCCGAGCGTGAGCTCGAGAGAATCTAGTCCTTGTGCGGGGTCAACGTTTCCTGCATCACGTCGATGCCGTCGTTGAGCGGAAGGAGTAGCGCTCGCAATGCTGGCTCGACGGGCTCGGGCTCGCTCTTGAAAGTCTCTATCAGCTTCTGGAGTCTGTCCGAGATAGCGACCTGCTGATCTAAGATTTGCGTAAATGCGGGCAAGACTTCTCTTAAGTTGAGTGACATTCAGTTCACCTTCAGTTGAACCGTCAGAGCCTCTGACAGATTGTTCATGTTCTGCTCCATCGGCGCGAGCAGCCCTTCGAGCACTTCCAAGACGGACTCGGAGGGTTGCTCCATCAAGGTGATCAACTCGTCCAGCTGCGCGCAGATGATCATCTGCTGATGCGAGATTGATTCCAACGTTTTTAAGAATGTCGAGGTGTCTTCTTCGCTCGCTAGTATTGAGCTCATATTCGTAGTTTTCCTGATCTTCGTCACGATTGGTCATGTACTCAACCAGATCCAAAAAGGATGAGTCACCGTCCGCACGTTTTTCTGGGACTTTAGCGATCATGGCTTTTCTTCAATCCGTTTGATCGCCGCCTGGATCTCGACAAGCACGGACGAGTATTCCTTTGACAGAAGTCCCCCTCCCTCCTTGAACAAATGCTTCTGCAACCCCCCCAGCTTGCGAAGCTCATTCACGATGTGCTGATCGGTCTTACTCATGGTTTTTCGGCCGAGCGCAGCGCTGAGCATGAACTGGCCGATGCTCATGGAGCAGTCGTGCGCTTTTGCTCGCACGATTTTTTCTTCTTCCTCAAAGCAGCGCACGGGTGGTAACCGCCCTGTGCGTCGACGCTGCTCACTGTCACTCATATTGCAGTCCTACTAGGTTTTGGGGTCTCGGGGCTTGCCCTGAGCAGGGGAGGTAGGCAGAGCAGAGGGAGTGGAACGACTGGAGCGCCGCCGGTTGTAGGATCGCCATTTTTGGCGGGAGTACAAACCCTACCTTGTCCCAATCTTTAAAAGCTCTACACTCAAACTATATAGCGCACTTGTTGACGCAGCAACGGCAAAAGCTAAAATGCGGAAAAGCATGCAAGCCAGGTGACGAAATGAAGATTACGATCGAAGCGATCGAAAACCTGCAAAAAAGCTTGAAAGACTTACCTCCGGTGGAAAACAAGGAGCGTGAAGTAACCAAGCCGGATGCAGTTAAATTACTGGCTTCCGAGATTGCGGATCTGCAAGAGCGCGGATACACGATTGAAATGATTGCGGAGATACTTACGAAGAATGGCCTCGAGCTGAAAGCGTCAACGCTCAAAAGCTATATCACGCGAGCGAGAGCGTCCGGCGGGAGGAATTCGGGGGCACGGAAAAAGCGTTCCAAAGTAACTCCGCGAAATACAGCACATGAGGACAAAGAAAAGGCATCTGGAAAGCACGAATCTAAGGCACCATCTGGTGCAAAAGTGAACACCGACGGCGGGCAGAATAGTCCTACCGATGCTGGTAGCATAAACACAACCGATGTGAAGACTTCTCCAGTTACACCGAGCGGTCAATTCAGTCCAAGAGGGGACAGTGATGCCATCTAAACAAACACAACCTTACGAATCGATTTATGTAGTCGGTGGGAGCAAAGGCGGCGTCGGCAAAAGCATGCTAGTGATTGCTCTTATCGACACCGCTTTGCATCACGGCAAGAAGATTATCCTGATCGAATCAGACACGTCTAATCCGGATGTTTGGAAGGCGCATAAGGATGAAATCCAAACGCATCTGGTTGATCTGGATGTGGCGAATGGATGGATCGATCTGGTCAACCTTTGTGACCAGAATCGGGATGCTGTGATCATCATCAACACAGCAGCACGAAACAACAAAGGCGTGAGCTCCTATGGCGGCACATTGAACTCGACTATTGAGGAGCTCAACAGGAAGCTTGTAACGTTCTGGGTTATCAATCGTCAGAGAGACAGCTTGGAGCTTCTGAAGGACTATATGGAGGCAATTCCAAACTCGTCAGTAAACGTTGTACGGAACAGCTACTTTGGCGATGAGGGCAAATTCGAGCTCTACAATAGTTCGAATCTGCGAGAGGCGGTTGAAGCTGCTGGAGGCAAATCAATCACCTTTCCTGATCTCGCAGACCGGGTCAGCGATGACCTTTACAGTCGGCGGATGTCGATCAGCACGGCAATGAAGGAATTGCCGATCGGAAACCGCGCGGAGCTGACACGGTGGAGAAACGAATCCAGGGCAATACTCGGAGGCTTCATTGATGGGTGATTTGGAATCAGCCTTCGCCCAGTTGCTCGGTCGGCAACCATCGGAAAAGGAGATCCAAGAACTCTATCGTGCGAAGAATGCGCTCAATATCAGGGACAATGATTCACTGTGGCTGATACTGATGGCGCTCCAGTCCTACGATACTCTTTTCTCCAAGTATCCTGCGATGATATCCACGCACTCCAAACACATCATGGAGGACATCAGGAGAACGGCAGCGGAGGTTTCTGAGGCCGAAAGCCGTAAAGCCCTGGGAACGCTCTCTGAGGCGGTTTCGCACACAAGCCAGGTGGTGGCGGTGAACGCCGTTGCGGCCTCTCGTTACCAGTTCATTGGCATGTGTATGATCGGACTGGTGATGTTCGGGGCGCTGTGTACGTTTGTGGGATTCGTTTTAGGCACGGGCCGGATGCCTTACTGGGCGATCGTTACTGATAGCCAGCATCCGTTCATTATCGTGATCTCTGCGATCGCTAGGACGCCTGCTGGATGGCTAGCGTCCATTGCCGGTTGCATAGCGGTGGCATGCTCCATTTGGAAAGCAAAAAAAGACATCATTGAGCAGAAGCGGTATGGACTTCTGGCGTCTGGGATTTTTCTGCTGACATTGTCGGCGTCGTTGCTTTACCCATTTATCTAAAGGCACCGGGCACTCCCCGGTGGCACCCTCCCCGCTGCGCAGATCCGCGCGGCCGATTTTTCGCCGGGTACCGGGTTTGGATTTTTTTCCGGATTTCCGGGTTTTAATGGTCAGGTCGACATCGAGGACGTGTAAATAGTCAGTACCTTCGAAAAACCTTCCATGTTCGACTATCTCTCGTTCCTCTTTCTGTCCTTCCAAATTCTGACCCTCAACTGGGCCGACCAGGTTAAACCCTACAGTCCCCTGTTCCCGTTCCTCAGTTTGATGGTGGCCATCGTCGTCGGTGTGTTCACCGTGGCCAACGTGATTCATCACTGGTGACCTCGGTCCCCCACCGGATCCGGTGGGGGTTTTCTTTCAGCACGCGGCATCACTCGTCCTGATCGGCGCGACGGCCCTCGGCGATGTTCACCGCGCCCTGTACGTAGCCGTGCAAGCGGACGCACGCATCCAGATAGGCCGTGCGCGCCTGCTCCACGGCTGCAAACAGCGGTGCCATGTCCGCCCCGGCTTCACTGCCGGCAGCGCTGGCAGCGCTGGCCTGTTTATACCGGGCTTCGGCTTGCTGCACCGGCAACAGGCCGTGCTTGATGTCATCAATGTCGATCATGGACATGGCGGAGGTTCCTTTCGGTTATTGGTTGGCCACGTCGACGGCCGCGCGGACAAGCAACGCCAGGTCACTGGCCGCGTCCTTGGCCAGCAAGCACGCCGCCGCGAACTCGGCACCGCCTTCGGTCATGCCATTCGCGCGGTCGCGAAGACGCTCCCAACGCTGCAGGGCCAGCACGCCGTCCGTGGACAAGACCAGGGCCTGCTGGCCTGGGTGAACAGTGAGGGAAACGGTATTGCTCATGGGGGGATTCCTCTGGTTATTGATGTTGGTACAAGTTGACGACAAGGCAGCGACGCTCGGCGTCGTACCGGCCCTGCCCTTCACGCACCACGCCGTTGACGGTGACCCACACCTGGTTGAAGTCGGCCAACCCTTCAAGCGGTTCATGCAGGGTGATGATCAGCTGGGTTTCGCGGCCGCGCTGATGCTCGTCAATCGACACGTCGACACCGGTGTACTGCTGGCTTGGCTCCGCGCTTTGCGGCCGGCCGATCACGGCGTAGGAAAATTTCAGATCTGCAGTAGTGCGCATGGGTGTTCCTTCCGTTGGGGGTATGGGGTCATTCGCTCGCCGGCACGAACCCTTCGCCGGCACAGATCGGGCAGGCCGGCTCCAGTGGTCGCGTCGACCGGCCGTTACAGCGGCAGCCGTCGAACGGGGACGCGTCGACCAGCGCGCGCAGTGGCCGGGCCAGTACGCTGTTACCTTCGGCTTCGGCCTTCACGACGACATCGAGGACGGCGCGGTATTCGGCAACGTTGGTAATCGGTTGCAAGCGCATGGCGGCTCCTTTCAGCTCGACTTGTAGAGGTGCACCGGCGCCAAGCCCGCGACCAACGCGCCCAGCTCGATGGCGGCGTGCTCGCTGGCCTGGTACAGCTTGGCCTTCTCGGTTTCCGAGACTGTTTCGTCATCCACCAACGGGACGGCGTCCAGCGCTTTCCAATAATGCGCCAGGGCGGCAACCGCCTCGGCATTAAGGGTCAGCGTCAGCGGATCCGACGGCCCGGTGGCTGTGCTGGCCAGCCGCGCGGTGTGGTTTTGCTCGATCTGGATCGGCGCACCGGTCGCGGCCAGCTTGCGCACCTGACGCACCTGGTCGATCAAGGCGAATACCTCGGCGTCCGGATCGGCTTCACTGGTCGACACGGTGTCCAGATAGCCCGTCAGTGCCTGCAGCTGACGCTGGGTGAGGGCCAAGGGGAAACGCGGTTCTTGGGTTGATGCGGTCATCGTCAGAATTCCTTTTCAGGGTTTACGGCGCGCCATATGGATATGCCACGGCCAAACATCGTCGTACGCGTCTTCAAACGGGGGAAGCTTGTGCAGGCGACTCAACCGGGCGAGTGCATAGCATTCCTCGCGAGTGGCAATGCGTGTCGCCGGGCCATCGTCGAGGGCGATCCGCCAGTGCCGGGCACCGCTGAGTAACGAACCATCGCTGACCCGCGACCACATACCCACCCCTTCATAGCGACAGATCGTCAGCCGCTGGTCATTGGCCGTGTGAACCCAATAGCGCAGGGCCGTGTCGCGCCAGTTCGGCAATTTTGCGGCGCAGGGCACCCAATCCAGTTCACTGGTCGGCAACTGGCCCACCAGCTCGGCGTAGGTCGGCCAATACTGGTCCGGGTTGCGACGATTGAAGCGCTCGCGCGGAGTCAGCTCGCGATCAGCCTGCCACTCTGCTTGTCGCTCGGCAAAGCGTTGAGCGGTCAGCAACTTGCACGGCAGGGCTGGAAGTGGTCGCAAGTAATCGGGCCGTGAGTCGTCCACACGTCGCGCTGGCCGCTTACTATGGTACTGCTCAGCCTCCAGGCGCTCGCGGGCGGCTTTCCAGCTTTCGCCAGGCAATGCACCGGCCCGCACCTGGGCATCGGTCAGCGGCGGTAGATCATTCCAATGCCAATCAGACAGATCGGAATCACTCATGACGGCCATCCTTGACGTCCTTACGCTGCTTCCAGCACCAGGGACAGACGACGTCCCAACAGACCTAACGCGCGCTCGACCTGCTCGATCTTGGAAGCATGGATAAAGTCGACCAGGCGATCGACCACCTGGCGCGAACAGCCCAGGCGCCGGGCCAGTTCGGCGCGGCTCACGTCTTCCTCGAGCATGGCATTCCACAGCATAATTTTGGCCACGGTCAGCGCTGGCAAATGCAGCACCAGGGCCGGATCGCTCGGCGCCGAGGCTGCGGGGATTTTGCGCCGCTGCTCGACGTACAGCGACAAAGCCGATTCCATGCCGTTCAAGGCTTCGGCGAACGCATCTGCCAAGGTATCGCCGGCCGCGTTCATTTCCGGAATGTCCGGGCATGACAGCCATACGCCGGTCGGTTCACGATGCACTTCTAGCGGGTATTGATACATGGTGTCTCGCCTCTTGGTACAGCCAAGCCTCAATCCTTGAGGCCCAGCTGTTTGATAATGGTTTTGCGTAATCCTTCGTGCATTTCCTTGCTGCCGTGATCCGCAAAGATAGTTGACTTGCCATTCAAGTAGACCTTGAAGTGACTGCCTTTAGCGCTCTTGAACTCCACGCCTTGGGCCAACAACCACCGCCGAAACTCGCTGCACTTCATTGCTTTAGTCCTTGCCGTTTCGGTAGATCCATTATAGCAACACATATGTTGCTGCGGCAACACAACTGTTGCTTTATTTGTGTTTTTTCCCCGGTCTAGTTGGCCGGTGATTGGAAAAACCCCAAGTGGTTTTGCCGCCGTCGTGACATTCAAATGGGTATCCCTCCACGGACTGAGTCACCCTCCCATGCGCTGTGTGCAGATCCTGCTGCTGTCCTTGTCAACGCTCTGCGGTGCTCTGCTGGGCACCAGTCAAATCGCCGCGAACCTGTCCGCCGCTTTTCCGCCGCCGCCGGCGATCACCCTGTCACTGCCATTGGTCGTCGTGACCTGCCAGCCCTGAACGTTTCGGCCATCCGGCCTGCACCTCTGTCAACCCACAGGTTCCAAAAAGCAGGCGCACCAGGTCATCACGGGAGGCGCGCAAATGACCTATACAGTGAACATCGATCAGTACGAGCTGGAATGCGACATCATCGAACTGGTCGACGTGCCGCCCGATCCCTGGGCCACGTCCAGCGACTGGGATGCCTACGGGGATCGCGAGCTGGTGTTCCGGATCGTGTCCGCGCGGATCTACGACGAACATGGCCAAGCCATCGACGCCGGCCGCAACGCCTGCGCGCAAATTGCCGAGGACTATGCCGAGTTGATCGAGCAAGAATTGTGGCGGCAGATCAAGGCCGAACGGCAGGACGTCGCTTGACCTTGTTCAACCTTCACGGCCGATGCCGGTGGCGGGCTTGTCGTCACGCATCCCCTCAAACACACCATGGCGCACCCGGCCGGACGGGGTGATTTCCGCATACTTCACCTCACACAACAGCTGCGGATCCAGCCACACCACGTCCAACCCCTTGCGCAATGCCGGCACTCGGGCCAGCGCGCTGGTGTCTCGCTGCAGATCGCCCAGGCGCGCGCGCAACCCGACCAACTTTCGATCACTCAAACCGGACTGCACCCGGCCGGCGTAGACCAGCTCGTCCGCCTCGTCGTGCAGGGCGATCAGCAATGAGCCAATGCCACCGGCCGCGCGCGTGTAGCCGACGATGACAAACTCCTGACGGTTGTGGCATTTGAGCTTGATCCATTCCCCGTCGCGCTCGGAGACGTAGCGACTCCCGGCGCGCTTACCGACTACGCCTTCCATGCCCATCGCGCAGACGTTGGCCAACAGGTCACGCGGATCCACGGCAAAGGCTTCGGAAAAACGTACATGCTCCAATGGCGTGCGCTCGATCACTGACTGCAGCAAGGCCCGGCGGCGCTCGATAGGTTCGCCGCGCAGGTCCCGTCCGGCCATATACAGCAGATCGAAAACGAACAGCACCAGGTCATCGGTTTGCCCCGAACTGAACGCGCCTTGCAGGGGATGGAAGATCGGTCGACCGTCCTCGTCCTGGGCAACCACTTCGCCGTCCAGCCAACCCGAGGTCAGGCCAAGCTGGGCCAGCTCCTTCGCTATCCGGGGCAGGCGGTTCGTCCAGTCGTGGCCGTTGCGAGTAAACAGGGTGACGTGCTCGCGGATCCGCGCGGTAAAGCGATAGCCGTCAAACTTGATTTCGTAATGCCAATCGCCGGCTGGGGGGACGCTGGCCAAGGTGACCAGCTTGGGTAGGATCTGTTCCGGCCACGGATCCGCGACCGGTTGTTTGCGCTTGCTCATGCCCGGCTCCTGTCTGCAGTTTTACCAGTGTAGACAGGGGACGTTTCCTTGATCAATTTTAGGGCTTGGCCGCTCGTTCGGAACAACGCACTTCCCAGCCACTCGAAACAACACCAGAAATGTCACCACAGGCTGAGGCTTCGATTACCAACGTCGCTTGATCCTTTCCGTGCTGGCGAGCGCTTGGCGCTAACACTACGAAACCGATAAAGATCCCCATAGCGACTGCAAGACAGCAGATAGTCCAAAATTTCATAGATTTTTTGCTTACCTATTCAGCGAGCGGCATCCCAACTCGACTTTATTTGTTTTTGCCGTTGAACTTCGGCATTCCCAGCCGCCACCGCGGCTAGCAGTTTCGTTACGAGCTCAGGCGAGTATGTTCCTTCCTTTTCCTCGCCGGTTGTGAAAACGACGTATCCGGGATAACTAGACTTTCTCTTGATGACAAAGGCTGGCTTTTCCCCTGCATAAACAAGGCAAGGATTCTCAACACGACCTCCTTCCTGGTCTACCGAGATATCACCTTGGTTGAAGGTAATGCTCCAATACTCATTTTCGTTACCCAACCCGCGAACTAACCTGCAACTCAAGCGTAAGACTTTAAAAGCTGGTCCCGAGTACGCAATAGAGAACGCTTCACTCAACGGCTTGTTTTCAGACATAAAAACTTCTGACCGATACATGCACAGCAAGACCAGAACTGCTACTCCGGTGATAATCCCACCGGCAAAAGTTTTTGGCAGAAATCGATTCGTCATGACTGTTCCTATACTTGGAAGTGGTAACTAGCGTGACTGGCGATTGGTCGGGTGATGGTCTTTCTCATGGTCGGTTTTCCCTTATTCTGCCGCAACAACGCGGCCAGCTTCGACATAGCGCACGCGCTGGACATGCTCGCGGCCCTTCCAGTAGCGATCACCGAATACCAGTACCTTGAGCCGACCGTCTGGCAAAGCCTTTAGGACGTGGCAGGGCATGGCATAGGTTTTCGTCCAGCGGCAAACATGCTGGCAGATCAGACGATGCGGCGCGTTCGCGGCGGTCGGCTCTTGCTCGGTCTTCTCGATGCTCATACGGGTTGTTTTCCTTCTCAAAACGGCTCGACCGGTTCCCCGGTCGGTGAGTAGTGGCAAACCTTGTTAACGACGTTGAACTCTCGATCCTGGTACGCGGCTCGCCACAAGGCATCGGGAACTTCGCAACCGAGCCGGGCGGTAATTGCTTTGAAGTAGGTAAGAGTCTTTTGCCCATCAGCAAGTCGATCATCAAGGCTGGAATAGACGATTTCGTCCTCATCCGTATCGTCGTCTTCATCGAGCTGATGACCCACTTGCGGCTCCACGAAAACCACGAAATAGAACTCCGACATGGGCTTGTCCCAACCGAACTGGATGCGAACCAATCCACCGGATTGCTCGCACGGCACGCAGATTATGTGTTGGCTCATCAACGTTTTCCCGGAACAATTAGGCCGCGATGCGGCGGTGGGCCAACTGGTCGCTTTCGACGCGGCGGAATTCGACAACCCACACCCAAGGGTTAGCATCCCAGCGATTAGCCGCACTGGCCTCAAGCTTTGCGCCTTTTGGGAACGACCAGCCATTGTTGTGGCGCCATAGCGTTTTGAACGAGTCCCGTGCCGTGTGTACACATGACGACCCATCGCCACTCAGATGGTAATCACGCCAGAACTGGCGTTCATGTTCGTTTGCAGGGTTGATTTTAGGCACGGGAAGGATTCCCTCAGCGACACATTGATAGTCGCTGATTGATTGCAACCGCTCGATCCGGACAGAAGTGACTTCGAGAAAGATGCGTCGGGCCCACTGTTGCATGCGTGATCCTGGGCGCACATTTTTCGAATAGTCCCAATGGGCCACTGCCCCATTAAATTCTGGATCTTCACAGCCCGAATAAAACACCGGCGCCTTGTCTGCGGTGTAACGCGACAAAATCACCGCCCCGCAGGGCGATAGGTAGGCTTCGGTGCTTTCCCGAACCCCCAACCGATCACCCGGCTGACCGAATGGACAAAGCTCATTAGCGCGCTCTCCAACCCACTCCGGCGATTGATCGATCAACCACTTCGCGGCTGCACCTTCCACAGCAAACCGGGCAACGGTTTTTCGCCCTTGCAAGACGGCACGGGCCATATGGTCGTTGAAAAAGATCGAGCGAACTTTCATTGGGCACATTCCTTCGATTCGTAGACGGGAAACCACGTCCTGATACTGCAAAAGGCCCAATCAAGGGCCGGTGGTGTGCAGCGATTTACTTGGACAGATTGATCGTTATGCGAGGCCGGTGACCAGCTCGTGCCCGTTCGGCGCGTTCTCGATCTTCGCGGCAGTGATTTGCGCCTCCGTCCAGCCACGACCACGCAGAAAATGGCGGAACGCTTCGCGGGCGGCACTTGAGTTACGGGCGCCCATCTGATAGCTGGCCGCGTCGCCGGTTTCGGGGTTCACAGCTTGCAGGGTAATAATCATCGTAGTTTTCCTTTATCAGTGAACCGCTTCCGCACACAGCTCTTTGGCCTGGGCTCGGGCTTCATCTGCGATGTATTCGGGGAAGTCCTCGTGATTCTCGATCATGTCGAGAATGGTCATTTCGTCCTCGTTGGATGCAGCGGTGATTTCACCGCAGTGCTTCTCAACCAGGGCACGCACACCAGTTTTGATTGCGGTCTTGGCTTCTTGGTCTTCCGGCAGGCGGATGACGTATGTGAGAAATTTGCTCATGGCTTGGAGTCCCTATCGGTCGATTCACGGACGCGATAACGGCGTCCC
The DNA here is from genome assembly GCF_024072275.1 of Pseudomonas siliginis. Classification (NCBI taxonomy): domain Bacteria; kingdom Pseudomonadati; phylum Pseudomonadota; class Gammaproteobacteria; order Pseudomonadales; family Pseudomonadaceae; genus Pseudomonas; species Pseudomonas siliginis. The sequence continues at coordinate 25,120 of NZ_CP099597.1, forward strand.
TGGTACTGCCGAAGCCCGCACTCGGCGGGCTGGTGATCAGCAGCGTTTTCCGTGAAGTGGTGGCCCGGCGAACCGGCAGTTGAATCAGTAGAATTCGACCTTGCAGCAAGGCCCATCCCAACCACTAACAACCACATGCTTTTCGAACAGTCGGCGGTTGCGAGACATGATCATTTGGCCGTTGGCCTTGACGAACACGCGGAGCTGGATTTTCGAGGTCATGGCGTTTTCCTCGGTTATTCGACCTGAGCGGCGGCAAGGATCTTAGTAGCGGTCTGCTGTGCATCCATCCCTTTGACCCACGATTGCTGCATGTAGAACGGCTGCGCTTCAACGACGCCGGATGCATCGGCGTGATTGACTTGCAGGGCCGTAGCCACTGCCTCAGTTACCGCGACTTCCCACTCAGAATATTTCATTGCAGCGATCTCCCTTAACTAAACACCAGAACCTTTTATGTTTCGTATTATAGCCTATATACGGAGTTACGTAAATACGCAATTACGTGATTACGTGATTACGTGATTACGTACCCGTGGGATTTATTTCTTTGCTTCGCCCTGCTTTTGGTCAAGGGTCGGCCCGGAAGCCGCACGCGGAGCGCAGCCTGCTTGCAGGTGAGCACCGAACGGGTGAGGACTGAAGCGCAGCGTCCCTTTACCAGGTTGCTCTTGAACAAGGCTCTCCCGGCGGTCATGGGGTTGCTTCTCCCCCATGGCCGATGGGGTCAGAGGCCGACTCGCTCCCTTCCTGGAGGGAAGGGCGGGGGGATGGGTGTTGCCGCCGCCGGCGGCGCTGTGGACTTCAGCGAAACGAAGTTTCGAGCCCCTCGGTCGTTGGTCGAGCGTGCTGGGTGGCCAGCGCTTAATGGTCTTGCCCTACCCTGTCAACGCGACGGCGCCGCGTGCACCTGGTGGTGCACATCCAGCAGCTGGTCAACCGTCGCCGGCGACGTCAACGATCTGCAGGTGATCGTGCTCAAGGCCGGCGCCGATCGGCGCGACCGGATCTGGTCCGGATCCGCTCCCGCGGTGTACAGCAGATCTGTGCGATCGGCAGGAAATGTCGGCAACGAGGGTGCCCGCGAGGCGAGCCAGAGTTTCCGCCAGCGGCGCCGGTGGCGATCGCAAGGCGCTCATACCCTCCCCGCCCAGCCGACGACGCCGCATTCCAGCAGCGGATCCGCCGTCGCCGGCGAGGTCGACGTGCTGCAGCTGGTCGTGTTCGAGGCCGGCGCCTATCGGCACGGCCGTAGTTGGTCCGGATCTGTTCGGGCAGAACAGCGGGTCTGCAATAGCTATTTTCCTCGAACAAATCACCGTTACCAGAACGGTACGATTGCCGGTGTTTCGTACTCGTCAATAGCTTGTTTGTGCTGAGCATAATGCTGCTCGTAGCGCTCGATGTTTTCACGACAGAACGCTTCAAGCTCAAGCTCTGGAAGCCGGGGCGAATAGACGACAACTGGCGTGCTGTCTTGATCTGCGAACTGCTGTGTCCCATCGGGGAACATCAACTGTGGAATTCCGCCGAGCAGCATTTCAACCTTGGCAATAAAGGGGGTTTCCTTGGTTTTGCCGGGCACAAACTGGTGCATCACTTGAACTGACACGATGCTGTTTGCGCTGCGCATAACATCATCAGCCACCGCTTTGGATGTGGATTTAGCCAACTCCGCAGGGTCAGCTTGATTGATGATGCTGACCGCGATACCGAGCTTGCGGCCTTGGTTACGATAGAACTCAAGCACCTCGACCTCTGCCGGGGTAAGCATGGCGAAAATGCGGTCATTCAAAGCCATTACGGATTCAAGACTTGGGGTCTGGTTCATTAGTAGCTTCCTTGTTCATGTGGACGCCTAAATGGCATTTTTCTACGTCCTCGGCCCCGACACTGGCCGAGGCGTGGGTACAGCGGTCGATAATTCCCTTAACTTTCCGGGGTGCAGTTGATGTAGCCGATTGCTCGCCCGCTGTCGTCCAGTTGAAGCCGGGCGCCGCATTCCTCTACGGCACAATGGAAATGCCCCCAAGCATCTAATACAAGCTCATCAGCCTCCGGCGTTGCGGAGTCACAATACGGGCAAGTGAAAGGCTTGAGCTGGCTCCAGTCACGGGGTTCAATTTCGAGCTTTGGCGGAATGACCTGGAACGCTTTGCCCTTGCTCCAGGTGCAAGCGCCTTTGATCAAGGTCAGGATCTGCTCATCGGTCATGCTGGCCGACAAAGAGACAACGCCCTGACCCGCTGCGAAACGCTGCTCCAGCACCGTCTTGAGGTCGATTTCTTCGTATTCGTTCTTCATGCTGTTTTCCTCGAACCTCACACCAGTTTCAGGTGAGGCGTTTTTGAGTCGGCAATCTGTACCTGCATCGCCGGTTGCATGGTCATCACATCAAACCCCATCGACTCAAACCAATCGCGATTCATCAACGAGCGATCTTCGGTCGGCACGTCGAAAAAACCGTTGTCCTCTGACCAGAATCGGCAACTGACCGGGTGCAACAGGTCGAGGTCGAATGAGCCGTCTGGATAGATGCACACGATCAGCTCCCAAGACGCATCAGGCGGCGTTGGCCACTCATACCCTGCGGGTGCTTTGCGTTCACGTTGCCCGCCTTCACAGCTCCCTGAGAGGCCGTACACGAAGGCACGCACTTGCCACATCGCAACCGCATTGCCCTTTGCTTGTTGATCGGCACAAACGCGCTTGAAAGCCTGACGCACCAATGGCTTTGGCAGCCCCCACACAAAGCAGGAAATGCCTTGCTGGTAGAACACCTCAAAACCCATTGCCGGGTACCCGGCTTCGTCGGTCGCTCGATCCAGAAATTTCATGGCGATTTCCTATCTACTTACGTCCAGTGACTGCCGGTGTCTTCAAACGTCATCGAGGCGGGGGCTGACTCTCTCAAAACACGGCGATCAGCTTGGAGTGCAACAACCAACGGCGGATCGGTATCGGCCGTGGGGCAGAAAGCAAAATCAACGGGATCAGGGGTTTGGCTCCCATCATCGTCTAAGGGGCCGTTGAGGGCATCACGGGCCAGTCGCACCCGATGACTCTCATCACAGAAAGGACATTTGAAAGTGGCCCACTCAGGCCATAGCGCTCGTGTCATGGTCGTTTCCCCTTAACTGGCTGCACTTTCGCGGGCTGCCATTTCCTCGGCGGTTTCACCGTGCAACTCGTAGAAATCGTGATCCTTCCAAGCTTCACAGAACTCCGCCGAAAGCCCAGTGACTGCAACCATAAACGCGGTGCAATCAGCATCGCTAAAGAGAGGATTACCATCCACCTGCTTGATGAAGTGTGGGAATGCCTTCTGGTCAGCATCAACCACTTCTGCTGGCAGTGCATCGTGTACAAGCCCGATCAAGCTGATGTAACGCCAATGAGCCCCATCAAGCGCTTCACGCTCAGCCTCAGTGGCCTGCTCAAGAACGGAGGTGAATTCGGATGGTGTCATGGTGGTTTTCATTTGAGTGGTCATGGTCAGATTTACCTATTCCCAGAAAGTAACCATCGGGACGGACTCGCGCCGATCCAATGCAGCTTCATGGATATCATGGAACCCCCGGTATGCTTCGATGTTCGCTTCGCAAAACTGCTCCAATGCATCAGGGGTCAAGCGCGGGCTGTAGACCTGTGGTGGTTCTTGGTCGGCATCCATGAACTGCAGGGTGCCGTCTTCGAACTCATGCAACCAGGCCACCGTCACCAACTGTTCAACCTCCGTGGTGAATGGCCAATCACGGGCGCCGTTGGGGTCGAAAGTGACTGATTCAAAAAACTTGATTGCCTTCAGCCCACGCTCAGTTAGCGGACCTGAACTGGGAGCTGATACCAACTCGGTTTTGCCGTCCGGGTAAACTTCAAACTGCGAGTTACAGGCCTCACAGTCCTCGGGCCTTAATGGCAGGTCATCATCACGAACCACACTGATTTGCGTGGCCACTGTGCGAGCACAATTTGGGCATTCCACGTCCATGGTAGGCCCGGACGGCCATGCTTGTTCTGCGGCCTTTGGCCTGAAATAAAACGCACCCTGGCACGATTGGCAAACCACTCCATAGGTCACCGTCGGGGCAACTACAAACACGCCTTCCAAATTGATTTGCTGCCAAGCACTTGCTTGGTGCCTGTCAGTTTCAAGGCAATGCGGACACACCAGCAACACACTGGTCGTATCACGCCGCACTGGTTTTGAAATTTCGGGTAGGTCGGACTCGCTCATATCGTTTTCCCTTCAACTCGGCTTCAAGACCTGCATAATTCCGTATTATATCCTTGATACGGATTTTCTACACAATTACGTATCCACACAATTTAGTTCTTTGCTCCGCCCGGATTTCTTGGTCAAGGGTCAGCCCGCAAGCCGCACGCGGAGCGCAGCCTGCTCGCAGGGAGCACCGAACGGGTGAGGACTGAAGCGCAGCGTCCCTTTACCAGGTTGCTTCAGAACAAGGCTCCTCCGGCGGTCATGGGGTTGCTTCTCCCCCATGGCCGATGGGGTCAGAGGCCGACTCGCTCCCTTCTTGGAGGGAAGGGCGGGGGGATGGGGACTGCCGCCGTCGGCGGCGCTGTTGTCTTCAGTGAAGCGAAGCTTCGAGCTGTTCGGCTGTCGGTAGATGTGGCACTAGGCTACGGATGACTGTCATGCCCTACCCTGTCAGCTCGTCGATACCGCGTGCACCTGATGCTGCAGGCTCTACAGTTGATCATCTGTTGCCGGCTACGCAGGCAAGCTGCAGATGGTCGTGCTCGAGGCCACCGCCGATCGGCACGGCCGCATCTAATCCGGATTTGTTCCCGGGCAGAACGGCAGATCTGCGATCGGCGTGTATCTCCGCTACTGAATGATTTAGGACTGAGAAACCTTGGGCAATTCGATTTGTTTGCCTTGGCCATCAGGACGACGGCCTTGTCGGTACAGCGACAATTTCCGTGACTATTCGTCGTCATCGTCCGAGTAGTACTCGGACAGGTCTTTACCCTTCAGATCGGGATAAACCATTTTGATGCATGAGTAAGCGAACTCCCGCGCATCAATTTCAGCAATGAAAAACCGTGGTTGAACGAATGGAGCGACGTTTGGCTTAGAAACGCCATCTAAACCATCGAAGTCGGTTCCATGATCAACTTCAACAAACCAGCGACCATCGGCGCATTCAACCAGGTTCAAACCAGCATCAGGGAATTCACCTCTGGCCCAGTAAACAAGCCCATCCATATGCTCGTGGTGGATCGTTTTGTACATCGAGTGAGTGTTTGCTGCCGATCCGATTCCCATCATCAGTTCCTTGAAGAATTTAAGTCCGGGCCAATGCCTTGGTCATCCAGCGAGGAATGGCGTACGAAACGAAGCACAAAACGATGGCTGCCATTAGCGAGCCGAGTAGCCAAGGCCAAGCCGACAGACTAACGACTTCGCTGGGAATCAGCGGCGTAAGCCCAAACAGCACAAACGCCAAAATCAGCCAAGGCATCACGGCAAGGCAAGCAAGAGCGGCGAGAACCAAGAGACCTAACAAACCCAAGTAAAATCGCATCGTGTTTTCCTAGTATTCGTGCCCTGTAGCGGATTTCTCACCTGCCTGGTGGCCCTCGGTAAATCCTTCGACCCATCGGGTGGCTCCATAGACGCGACCAAAAGCGACGGCGATGCACAGGGCGCCGAGCGAAACCCACTTGCTGGCAGGCAGCAGGAGGATGAGTGGGAGCGAGCACCCCAAAACGAGCAGCACAAATTCATTGGCTGATCGCTTCCAAAACGTTTTCATTGCTGCCATTGCTCTTTTCCATTGTGTCTGTGACTGTCGGCAGCCGACTCGCTGGATCGGCTCTCGACAGTCACTGATCGAACCCAAAGTGAGCCGAAAGAATGATGCGCATCTGCTGGTACGCCTCCGGGCTGCTAGTCGCCATCCGCGCTAGGCCCGTGCCTAAACCAGCGGCAGGAAAGACAATCATCCTGGTGCGAGCAAGCACGTACAGTTCGCGCAGCGCTTGCAACACTGCTACCACTTCGTCAGGCCGATCCGAGAAGAAAGCAGATGGGAGCATGGACGGTGCACGCTTGGTTGGGATGCCAAAAGCATTCGGCTCGCCCCGCACAGCAGCTTGCCCGGCAGTACCACGGCGCAACAGGTTGTCGCCGAAGACGTAGATGCGATCCGGGTTACTACGCAACAGCTCCACGCTCAAATGCGCTTCAACCATTGCTTTGCTAGATGCTTTTGCCGGCTTTTGATTTGCTTGAGAGTGATTCAAATCGGATTCCCCCGAGGTAGTTACCATTGCTTCGCTGAGTGCCTTTCGCCGTAGCACGCCGGTTGACTGTCCGGGAAAGCGCACTGCAAGGGCAAAAGCGGAAGCCGCAGCTAAGCGAGCAGAGCGAGTCTGAACGGGTGAGCATTTTGGGCGTAGCCAAACCCTTGCGGTGTGCCTCGGACTGACTACCGTCAAGTGCAGGCGGAAGGTTCGCAGCGATGCAGGCGCATACGGCACAGCGGACTTGAACACTGCTTGATCTTCGCTCTGCATCACCATGTTTCGTTTTCCTTGAACGATACAATGTGCCGACGGGGCGGCGATACTCTAGCTCGATGCCTTCCTACGCAATCTATCCGCTTCTAACTCACGAAGACGATCCCCATACGCGCTTGGGTCATCCGAAACCGAAGGTTGTCTGCATCGTTCTGGCTGACCGTTTTTCAGTGCTGGAGTGATTGATTTCGGCCAACCACCACCGGGCACCCCGCCGTCAACGACCATCAAATAAGATTGATCCCCTATACATGTTCTGACCACACCTAGAGGTAGGATTTCGCCGTTAACATTCCATGTGCTTTCTTCAGCATTAGAGGTCTGAACACAGCAGATGACCAGAAGCAACGCGCAGCTCCTCAAAAAACTTACCCTCATTCGCATGAGTCCTTTTCCCTAACCTTTAGCTATGTGGTCCGCTTTGAGCCACATAGCTCGCTCGCGGGTGTCATATTGAGGGCCAGAGAAGGCATAGCCAGCGACCCGGCGCAGTGGTATCTCAAACTTTTCATGAAACCCACCAATAGGATTGGTTGTGCTGATGGCGCCTTGGGGGAATGTTGTCGAGGTATAGTCGATCACCCCTTGATGGATAGAACCATCGTCCAGAAGAAACAGAAACACCTCGCTGGCTGAGGGTGGAATGCCTTTGGTGAACGTTAAAACGAGAGGCTTTCCCTCAGAATCTACTACTTGGTCACTCACGGCCGGTGCCATGGTCGCTCCTTCGATCAGTGGACGCGAAAAGCGCGCCCTGTTACTGCAAATGGCCCAATAAAGGGCCGGTGGTATGCAGCGTTTTCCGTGCTAGTTCGGTTGGTCGTCGGAGGCTGCGTTTCCAGCTTCAGGCACGTCGAACACTTCTTCAAAAACCATCACCCGCCCATGGTTTGGCAGGGTGGGTTGGATGGTCACTTTGGGCATGCCGGACGACGCTCGCAAGCCTTTGGCAAGCGCCAGGGATTCGGGGCTGTTCATGCGCGCCCAATGGGCCTTCAATTGCTCTGCAAGCGATTTGTTTTGCATGCTCGTTCCTATCCAATCTCATTGAACAGCACAGCTACGATTTCGCCTCGCGGATCATCAGTTGCCTGGAGAAATTCGATTGCTGGCTGCGAGAACTGAACATCAAAAAATTCACCGTCAAACCGCCATTGCTCGACGATGAGAGCGGACGCCGTGTAACTGGACGTATTCATGTTCACCGTTTCGCGAGACAGATGCTGAAGGTGTTGAAGCAACGCCTCAACGGGCATATCCCCCTTCGTCCTGCCCTGTAGTGTTTTCTTGAATTTCATTGTTCATTTCCTTAAACAGTTTGGTGGTCAGCTGGAACAGCGTTCAGGTCGCCCGCTAGGGCTTCACCAGCGTCGGTGAGCAAGTAGTGACCGAACAGCGTCTTTACCATCAACCCACGCTTCACCAAGGCATCACAAGTGCGTACACGGGCAGCAAGGGACAGCGGGCCATGAACGCCAAAATCATCGTAGTCATCACCGTTGCCCATACGCTTGAGGACGTTTTGCATCGAACCGCTGAGTTTCGTTGTCATGGCGTCGAATTCCTATCACTCGGCAGTTTTAGCGACCGGGCGCAATATTTTGGCTTCATAGCCCGTAGCCGATGCGTTCTGGGCTGGAAGATTGACCTCGCCGTTTTCAACGGCTTTGCTCAGTTTCTGATAATCAATACCTACTCGCCGGGTTTGGTTGGCTGTGACTACCACAACGGAACCATCAGAAAGCTTGAGCTTGTGTGGCTTCCCCCAGTCGAAGCTGTCAATCAAGCTGATACCCGATGAGCTCGTTGTTCCGATCGGTAGTTTGCAATCTTTGTTAATTACCGCCGAATTTACGCTGTCAGCAGACTGCATGGTGACCGAAACATAAGCCTTGATGCCGGTCGCGGTCCGCTCAAGAGGTAGGACCATAGTGGTCATGCCGGTGCCGGTTTCAACGCTATATGTCGATTCAATGGGCGTACCTTCCAAGTCACGCTTTGAATTACATTCGGTCGAAATCACATGCCGCTTGTGTTGGAAGGGAGTGAGGTTCCCCATCAAAACGGTTGCCATCGTCGTGGTATTTTCAGTGCTGACTGAAAACTCCACAGTTTCGTTTTCAGCGTGTACGCCAGAAGCGAGCAGCGCTAGCGCAGCGAACATGAACAAGTGATTTTGCATGCACAGTCCTTCAATTTTTTGGATGCGTTAGTGGGCGTCCTTCTACGCACCTAGCCCCACGTTTTGACGGCGGGGCTTGGGTGTACCTGGTACTCGATTTCCTATGCTGGTAGACCGTAGGTGTAGACCCACTTTGGAAAACCCATTGAGGCATCACCAGTGGACAGGCCGGTCGCGCTACGCGTGAGCTTGCCTGCGGCAAACATGGCTCCCAGGTCGCGGGCCAATTGTTTGCACTTCGGCGCACCAACGTGCATGAACGTGACCTGAGCTTTAGTCGCATCGGCGTAGGCACACACAAAGTCAGAGTCGAGAACGTCGACGCACTCTCGCCCTGGTGCGCCTTCACGCATCCACGCCTCAATCCACTGCTGCCTGTCGATTGGCTTCACGGCGTCTTTTCCTCTTAGCCGGCTGCGTGCAAGTCGTCTTCGTCCGGATTGTTCCTCTGGATCGCCAGATGAGCATCCGTCGACCAAGCTTCGAACCAGTCGATTTTGGCTCGCTTGTTTTCAGTTCTGAGCGTGTGATCCTTTGATGGTCAGTACATAGCCTGGATCGGTACCACTTGCGCCAAATGGGAAATCTACAGATTCGCCGTTTTTAGCAATTCGAGTTTGAGTAAAGCTGTTGCTTACGGTGTGTGGAACATCAATCACAGCTTTACCAACTCGTGATTTTTCCATGCTCTTAAGCGAGGTATTGCTCGCAGTTACCTGATAGCTGATATCGCCGGTGCTGGTGATACGAGGCACGAGCAACATTTGAAAACCCGTTTCCAGTGTTGCCTTTTTAGGTTTGACGGCACCTGCTTTCTCAGTAGCTGATTCGGTGTAGTCCACCAGAGATACGTCACGGAAATTCTGCGATTTGCCGTTTTCGACACCGGCAGAAAAATTACTCACTACCTGACCGTTGTGAGTAAGTTCGGAGGTGATATTGATTGTTTCAGCCGAGGCAGTCGCAGCTGCAAAAACCAACATCGTAAAAACTGCTAACTTCATATTCTCTCGTTCCTTGGTCGGCCGCCGATGGGCGGCCCTTCTACTGCCGCTGCCCAGCTCGATGGCTGGGCTTGGACATTGCTGGTCTTTCCTTTAACGCGCTATTGCGAAGGTGGCAGCGGAGGAGGACAAAGATCCGCAATTGCTGGTTGAGGATCGGCTGCTTGCTCAATATGGGCTTCATCCTGAGCCTTGTTGTAGCCATACAAAAACGATGAAACTCCAATCCAGACACCAGCGGCAATACCGGTGGCGAATACGACGATTAAGAGCGCGGGAAGCGGTACGCGCACCGATATAAACGCCAATGTGTTCATCACTTGTTTCCTGCTCGATGCCGAGGGCTGAAAGTGCCCTGTTCCTACTGAAAAGGCCCGCACGAGGCGGGCTTGAGGGTGCAGCTAGTTTTCACATAACGCTGGTCGTGATCGCCGGCGGCAGCCTTACCAGTCTTCAGTGAACAAACAGCCTCAAAGCTCAATCAGTCCGGATTTAGTTGCCTTCCAATAGATCAACGCGACAACACCCCCTGCCAATAGAAGTATTGAGAGAAGATATTTCGCATAGATCAGCGCTGCTAAGGCGCCGAGCAATGCGCCGCCGGCTGCCGTTAAATGCAAATGTTGAGCACGGAATCGCATCTCATGGCCCCTTCTGAGCATTTTTGTAATTTTGGAAAAACTCCTTGGTTTCCCCTTGATTGGCGTTGGCAACCAGATTGACGCTGGCAATACCGAAACAAACAAGCCATGCGTAGATTATTCCAACAAACCACAGAGCCATAAACTTCCCCTTTTTTAGGTTTATCCGAGAACAAGCGTGTTCTGGTACTGCCAAAGGCCCAATAAAGGGCCAGTGGTGTGGAGCGATCTTTTCTCATGCTTGGTAGTGGTAACTACCAATCCCTTTTCTTGGCGACTCTCAGCTCATACCACCCGACCAACGTTGCGGCCAACCCGAGGCCCCCAAACGGCACCAGAAGCGCGCAAAACTCGCTGCGCAGATCAGGCCCCACGAATGGATAAGCCCATATCGCAAGCGCGCCCGCCAAGGCGATGAGCAGGTTTGCCAGACCACCCCAGGCCCAAATCAAGCTCGAGCGCCGAGCAACCCTCTGAAGTTCGGTCATGCTGTTTTCCGCGATCAGTTAGACGGTTGAGCGAGGTTTCGAGTGATGGCCCGAGCAATCACGTTCACAGGCACTTTGCTCTTGTTATCGCGGGTATCCTCCAGCCCGAGCATTGAACAACCGACGGCTGCCGCGTCCTCCTGCAGCTGCTGCTCATTCACAGAGCCAGCTTCATCGCGAACGATTCTGAAACCGTACTGACGGAGCTTGCGGATCGTTACGGCAATGTCTTCTGCCACTTCGTCTGAGCTACGAATATCCATGGCGATTCCTCTCGTTGGTTGAGGGTGCGGAACCCGCATCCTGGTACTGCCAAAGGCCCAATCAAGGGCCGGTGGTGTGCAGCGTTTTCCTTGAAGCCCCGATTTACCGGGGCAGTTTCAATCTGGATGGTTAAAGCTGTTCAATAAACCGAGTTACGGATTCAACGGTTGGGTCTGCAAGACCATGAAAGACAAGGAATTGAAAGTCCTCGTCGTCGTCATCCCACTCAGCCAACTGATCAGCGTCGAACGCCCAGCGCGTGCCGCCGTGAGAAAACTCAAGCCAACCCGGTGAGTCGAGGTGAATAAAAACCGGGGAGTTGACTGCCAACGCACACATTTCGGCACTGTCGATGCATTCCTCCCATGCCACAGGGCTGATTTGGGCAGCATTGACCATATCCAGCTCGCCGGCCTCGTTGATGGTGGCGGCAAAGATTTCGCCATTTTCTAGGAAAACAGCCTCACCGTTCGACTGAAGCAACGCTTTGCCCGGCTGGTCTTGCAAAACAGCCGCGTAAGCATCGAGCACTGCGACAAATGTCAGGTTGTTGGGCGATATAGTCATTGGTGCGTTTTCCTTGAAGCCCCGACGAATCGGGGCAGACTGATTACTCGGCGGCTTCGTTGTGCAGTTCGTACAGTTCTGCGCAGAGTTCGCGGTAGTGTTCAAGCGACATGCTCGGATCTTCGGCACCGATGTCGTAACCGACGTTTTCGATGTACCAGTCCGAAAGCTCGGCGGCAGTCATGTTGTTGAAATCAGGCATTGTCGATTTCCTTGAAGTGATGGCCCGGCGAGCCGGGCCAATGTGGGTTAGAACAATTCGCCTTGGCGGTCGGCATACGAACACCAGCGGGCGAAGCTCTCATTCCCGCACCAGTTCTTGATGCTGTCGATGAACCCTTCCTTGCGCGCTGTGCGGATAAGTTCGGCAATCACCTCTTCCGAATCACCCATTTCAAAGCAGGTATCAAACTGCCGCTCGCCCAACCCTTCGTAACCACGATCCCACAACTCGTAGTTGGTGATTTCGCTTACCACACCGTACTTGAACGCCAAGACAACGAACTCAACACGGGACTTGAAAACATGGAGCTTGGTGGTCAGTTGGTGCAAGCTTTGGTAAACCTTCTTGGGCGGTGCGAGTGACATTTCCTGTTCCTCAGTGATTCGTTTCAATGAGGATAAGTTTACACTTAACTGTAAACAGAAGCAAAATATATTTACCGTTAACGGTAAAAAACAGCGAGCTCACGAACCTCACTGCTTAGCTTGTTGAGGTCGGATACCTTCCGTGAAAGCGTGGTGTCACTTACACCGAATTCTGCGCAAGCCACGGTCTGCTTCTTGCCGTCAACAAAGTGGCTGTACAGCGCAGATATCACCGACTCAGCGGTGATTCTGGTAAGGCCTATGAGGCGTCGAAGGTGCTCAGGATCTACCTGTCCGGGGACAAGATCCCGCTTTGCAACTGCCATCAAACTCTCCTGTGGCGTAGGATTTAATTTACCGTTATCGGTAAAGTCTCTCATGGATAGAGCCAGCATCATAGTGCCATCTCGAACGCCCGCCGAATGACAGCCTGGTCAACGCTCAAATACGGTTTGCTGTGGTCAAGGCAGGCGTGTCCGAGAATGGTCTGCACCGTCTCTACATCGCCAGTTGCGGCAAGCACCTTGGCCGCAAGAGATCGCCTGCCACTGTGGGACGATCCCTGCTTGATACCGGCCTGCCGGTAGAGCCTGGTGATGGTCTGTTGCAGCGCGTCACAAGCCCGGTAAACCTCAGGCCCGCTGTCCAACTGGCGATGTTTGAACGCAAGCTCGAAGGCTTGCCCCTTGTGCGTCATGATCAGCTTTGAACCTGGGCGAAACCCTCGGTATTCATCCGCGCTGGAAAGCCCCCAGCGGCGCCGATGACGCACCGCAAACCACGCATCGAGGGCGGCAAGACATTTAGCATGGGTCAGATAGATATTTCGGGGCCTGCAACCCTTTGTGATGTCCGCTCGCAAGTAAACCTCGGGTTTGATGGCACCACTGGGGTACAGCACGTCTGCGACCTCCAGCAAGGCCAGCTCAGTGACGCGAATACCTGTGGTATGGGTCAGCCACAACAAAGCCACAGCGCGCTCTGGCAAACGGCCAGTGACGGATGCAGCGCGAATCAAGTGTTTGAATTGTCCTGGGCGTAGCGAAGTAGCGCGGCGGATGGTCATGCGGGGCTCTCTGTCAGGATTGCACGGGAATCGTGTTTGATCTGGAGAGAGTCAGGCCGGAGCCTCCTGACAAGGGTATCAGTAGGCCCCACCTGGTGTTCACGGGAAATGACCTGGTGACGCCATAAACAAAAAGCCCCCCGGCATGCTCGATGACGGAGGGCTGTCAGCCATCAACCACTTGGCTTATTTGTCGCCGGTCGGGGTCTGCAATACCCAGTGAGTTTCACCGGCTGGAGTCGGAGGCATCTTGTTGTTGATGCCGATTGCACGTGTTTCGCTCGGGTTGCCGACCGGGTGCCAAATACCACCTTGTGGGCAGCTCTCGCCGGTGTTCGCTGTGGTGCCTGCTGGTAATGCCATGGGATTGTCTCCTAATGAGTCGACGTCATTGTCGACAAATCCAACATGGTGGCAATGTGCCGAAATACAAGCCCAAAGGTCACGGAAAATTCACCACGGTGTCGCCCGCGAGCCAGATCGACCAGTCGGCAAAAAGCCCACCCCGCGCCCTGTTCAACCCTGCTTTTAGTGCGCGGTCTATCGCGGGAGCGTGCGCGGATCCACAACGTGCAGCACTACAGGAGGATTGGTCCCGGTAGGTGCAATGGTGCAGCGAGCGGGGTAGGCCGTAGGCCGCAGGGGTCGGCCCCTGTTCGGAGCGACGGCGGAGACTTGTCACTGACACACCGTCGATCGTTCGATTGATAACGATCCGGGGTAGCGCAGCGCAGGGGCAAGCCCCTGTTCGAAGCGAAGGCGGAGACAGATTTTAGGGGCCGCTGTTACAGCTCCAATTCCATCTGGCGAGCCGTGGCCGCGTGTTCGAATGCGATATACAGCGCCTCGATGCTGTTTGGGTTCAAAGCACGTAGCGTCTCGATGCCCAAGCCGAAGCCTTCGGCGCGATCAGCGGCGCGCTGTAGGTCGATCAGGCTGCGGGCTCCCTGGATGGCGTGCAGCAGTTTGGTCGCTTGGGCCTGAACCGATGTCGGTAGGTTCAATGTGTCGAACACATTCATTGTGGTTTCCCATTTATCTCACTTAGGGACAATCATAGGCCGGCCACCACAGGCCTGTCAGTGCCCTAAAAAGATCGCTCAATTCTCATGTTATTAGCACATCATCAAGATCACGGGATATTGCTTGGTTGGTCAAGTGTCAGCCCGCAAGCCGCACGCGGAGCGCAGCCTGCTTGCAGGGAGCACCGAACGGGTGAGGACTGAAGCGCAGCGTCCCTTTACCAGATTGTTTCAGAACAAGGCTCCTCCGGCGGTCATGGGTTGCTTCACTCCCATGGCCGTTGGGGTCAGAGGCCGACTCGCTCCCTTCCTGATGGGAAGGGCGGGGGGATGGGCGTCGCCGCCGCCGGCGGCGCTATTCGATTGAGCGAAACGAAGCCTCGAGCTGGCTCGGGCGTTGGTCGATGGCGCCGGTGGCCAGCGTTTGAAATCAGCCGTTGCCGGCGGCAGCCGCGTCGCCCTCCCCTCCCTACCCTCCCCTACATCCTATATTCGCTGGTCGAACCTGAAATGAGTTGAAAGAACGCTGAATGTTTGCTCCTACGCTTTAAGCTTTTGATATTCATCCGCGCCAATCCAATACCTAGCCCGGCAGCTGGGAACACCGAGGTTTGGTGGGGTGAAAAGAGCGTAAAAATCACGAAGCGCATGGAGCACGGGCGGTCCTTTGCGCTTGTGATGCGAATCGGCATCGGAGCGCATCAAATTTGCCCACCGAACTGCTTATCTTCATACTGTATGTACATACAGCATAAGGACCTAAACTATGGTATGCGAGCTGCCACCCTTCAAGACGCTCACACATACGGAGCTGCGCACGCTGTGGAAGCGGCACCAAAATGAGGATGTCCGGCGACTAATCCTCGAGGTCGTCCGTTATCGCGCGGTCATTAAGGAAGTTGAGGGGCTGTACAAAAGAACTCATCAAGCTTGGCGCGACCAGGTCGGCGGTAATCTGGTCGCACTTCACTTGCTGCAGCAAATCATGAACGCTGAGTCACAGCGGATGCAGTGGTGATCAGTATTTTCATCATTGAAAAAATGAACAGTACAGGTTGTTCTGATTCTGCCTTTCTGTTCTGAGGAGAATGCTCAAGGCATTTTGACCTTAACCTCACCCAGGTCGAGTGATTTCAGGAATGCTTCAAACTTATCCCCCAAGCTCTGCACATCGATCCCTTTGTCACATTTGAGCTCGAGCTTCGTCCCAGAAATTTTAATGGTGCCAACACCATTCACTTTCAGCGAGTTGCTTTTCGCAGGGAGCGGAGTCTTATTGAGTGCGGCGATCTCTTTTTCAATCGAGCGCAGAGCGGCCTCTTGCTGTCCTCCCGTTTGTGCCATTGCCTCGACAGCTTTCTCGACGATTACCGGATGAGTCTCAGCGTGTTCCAAAAACCGCTTCGCATAGTTACTGGTGATCAGCGAAGGATTGCTATCAAGGATTTTCCTGACAGCCTCAGGAAGGCGCATAAGACTAAGGCAACGGCTTACAATTGAAACGTCAATACCGAGACGACGCGCTAGTCCTCGTAAGCTGCTTTCCTCTTTTGCCTCCAAGATGCGGTGGTAACTGAGTGCGTACTCGTAGTCTGAGAGATCCTCGCCTCCGTTATCGGTCAAGGCAAGAATCATGGCAATGCCATCAGTCATGTCCTGAATAACGGCGGGAATAGTCGCGTGGCCTATGATTTTAACCGACCGCCAACGTCTTTCTCCACCAACCAGCTCGTACTTACCACTCGGCAAGCGCCGCACGATGATCGGTTTACCCAAGCCAATTGTTTGAATCGAAGTTGCGAGCTCCTCAAGTTTCTTCTCATCAAAAACCAATCGCGGCTGGAACGGCGACCTCACAACCTGATCAACAGGAATATCCGCCAGAACCCGCTCACCCATCCGTTCCCCCACAATCAGCTCCGCCGATGGAGCCGAAGCAGCAGGCGGCGCAACCCCCAGATGTGTGCCCTCATCTTCAGCGCTCACACCGGCCAGCATCGCGGCTCTAGCGGCAGCTCTGGAACCTTGTGGCGCAGGTATTTCCTCCGGAGTACGGAGACCAGCAATGACTTTACTGTTTGGATTGCCCGGGAAGTCGTTAGATTTCATTTCCAACCTCATTTCATTCGGTGTTGCTACTAGCAACACTGCGAATGTTGCTACTAGCAACACCGCGACCTTTAGAGTGTTGCTACTAGCAACACCTGATAACTGGACACTGTTGCTACTAGCAACACGCTAGTCCGCTTTTGCCAGATCACGAACCTTATCCAGAATCTCCGCGTAGACACTACGAGCAGACTTCAGCGTGTCCTTGTCAGCGCCTTTCCAAAGCATCAATGGAATACCTGTATCCAAGGCTTTTTCGTAGTCCTCAGAAAAGAAGATTTTTTCCTCAGTGACTCCCCTCGGAAACAGCCCATTGAGGCGAAGAAGGTTATTGAGGAGGCGAGGGCGATTGCGTTTAAACATCGTAGGGATCGCCGCAATAACCGGGGCGTAGTTGTACTCTTTAGCAAACCGGGCGCACCAGTCATGCAGACGGATCAGAGCCCGAAAAGAAAACTTATCCATCCGTACCGGGCAAAGAAGCAGTTCGCTGGCCGCGACAGAGTTTTTAGTCAACCGCGACCCAGAGGGCGCGTTGTCGAAAATAATGAGGTCATAAACGGATAGGTCGCAACCTGGAATCTTGCCGGTCGCTGCGTCATCGATCCATTTTGCGTACCACATGTCCGAATTGTTCGAGGCATCCAGTGCAAACCCAAGATCTTCGAGGGTGCTGTCTGCTGGAATAAGGTGAATACCAAACTCGCCGAACGGCTTTTTAATCACCTGGTCCAACGATTTGTTTTCGAATGGTCGCATACGGAGCAGGGGGCTGATGAGGTTCCCGAGGTGGCCGTCTACAAGACGGTCAGCAGGAATGCCCATCTCTTTGAGGTCATCAGGATCAAGGTCCGGGTCATAACCCAGCATGCTCGAAGAATCTCCTTGAGGATCATTGTCGATGAGCAGAACTTTCAGCCCCGCCATCTGTGCGCAAATCGCTAGGCTTACCGCAGTATTGGTCTTGCCTGTACCGCCTTTAGGGACAAAGGTCGACACAATGATCTGTCGAGCGAGACCTTTGACATGGTTAAGGGAACGACGCAAAGCGGAGATCTTGAAGATGTCCTGAGCAGTATATGTGCGACGAGGAATGGAACTTGACCCACTGCAAACTCGACGAATCTCCAGACCATTTTCAGCCTCGATATCAGCGAGCCTGCGCGGGGACAGATCAAGGCAGTTTGCTGCGAAAGCAGGTGTATAAAGCACCGAATCAAAGTCAACAAAATTCGGCAGACTATCGTTGGTGTCGTCCGTACTCACAGGTGTTCCTTCAAGCTGGTTCATTAGCAATTTCCCAAAAAAGTGTTCAAATCGCCGTTATTCGGGTTTAAACCAAGAATATACGAAAATACCGGAATTAACTCACTTGCGTATACCAAAAACATCGGTCTCGTGGTTGCTCTTTACCGACTGTTTCGCGACATGCGCCAGGTCGTTTATATGGTGACGGACTCAGGAGATGCGCGATTGACGCTCAAGCATCCGATAGATTCCGGACTGAAGAGCGCTTGGGCAACTGGCGATCGCTGCCGCCAAAGACCAAACCGGAAGCGGGATTTCCACGAGCTTCCGCAGTGGCAATTCTCTGATCTCAGCGAGTGTCATTTGAACCGGAGTCAAGCGCGCTTTCGACATCGTCACATCTCCCAAGGTAATCAGGCCTGCTGAGCAGGTCATGCCACTATAGTCGCGTTACGTAACTACGTAAATACGTACGTACGTAAATACGTGGAAAATTTTCCTCGCTCGCGCTTTTTGGTCAAGGGTCAGCCCGCAAGCCGCACGCGGAGCGCAGCCTGCTCGCAGGGAGCACCGAACGGGTGAGGACTGAAGCGCAGCGTCCCTTTACCAGGTTGCTTCAGAACAAGGCTCCTCCGGCGGTCATGGGGTTGCTTCTCCCCCATGGCCGATGGGGTCAGAGGACGACTCGCTCCCTTCCTGGAGGGAAGAGCGGGGGGATGGGTATTGCCGCCGCCGGCGGCGCTATTGCGCGATGCTAGATGACGATCTTAGGAAGCAATAGGTATCGAAAATGATCACCTACGTCGTAGGCACAAAAAACAGAAGTGCAATAAACTGTGTAGAGCTACGTGTTTTTCCCCGACAAAAAAACCGCCAAAGGCGGTTTGGTTGCAACAATTGCACGTAATCGCAATTATTTTTTGGACTTTTCGTTCAGACGGTCTTGCTTCGCAAACCAATCGACCAAGGCTTCGTCAATGATGTCCGACTCGGTAACTTTTTTACTCTGAGCTTTGGAGTGTGCGTGGGTCGCGTCACGAAGGCGCTCATTAAAAGACTTGCGGATGCGAATCGTCTTGTTCTGACGCTCGTTAGAGCCTTCATCCGCGGCCGATGGCTTGACAGGCGATGCTGAAACGCTTGAAAGCGCTTCTCGAGCCAAAGATCCAAGCCCGTCGGGGTTTTGATTAGATTTCATCAGTTGTTCTCTTAATGGAAAAACTTTAACTGCCGCCATTTGGCCAGCTGAACTCATAAGCTCTACATAACGTAATTATGTACGTACTTACGTAAATCTAGTGTTTTAAGCTGTGGAAATCAAGGTAAATCCATGAATTGCGATCTGCCGTTGACTGGTGCTCAACTTTTCCGACAGCACGTTTCGGGCCTTGTCGAGAAGTGTGTTTTCGATCTGTTCCTCACTAAGGTCTGCAACCTGAATTGACAGTGTGAACTCCTCCGGACGACGAATGGTTGCACTCATATTGACGTAAAGAACGGTGTAATTTCTGAGCATGTGGGTCACCAGGCCGTTAGATGAAACGGCCACGCCTCGCTTGTTCAAGGAGGCTTTCCAAATGCGTAATTGCTTCCTGATTATTACGAAGCGCGTAGGCAGGGAAGGCTGGCTTGCCGGATTCGTTGCGCTTCAACAGCTCGTCGATATGGTCCGTTTCGAACCCCATCATGACCAGTGTCTTCTCATCGGCGGCAATAACCGCAGCGTTTGCGTCTTGCATCATTTGCTGAGCATCTTTCAGGCGGCGGATTTCCGCAACGATCTGATTGACGAGCTCGGGATCGGGTGGGCATGGAGCGAAAATCATCGCAAGACTCCTAGACGGTTTTTCCTCGCTGCAAGAACTGGTAGCCGCCAGTGGCTTGCTGCGTTTTGGGCGTGGCATGCGGAGTATAGTCATTATATGTAATTACGTAAATACGTACGTACGTAATGAAGTGATTAGATGTCGGCGATATCCATGCCTCTAAACACAGCCATAGAGCTCCTCCAAGAGCCTCCTGCGTGCGAAAATAAATCGTCAATTTTTCTTGCGGAGCGCGCTGAAACCAACCCAGTCCTGGCCTAGGCGTGTTCAACGCTCAATTTTTATGAGGGAAGAGGCAATAGGCGGGCCTGTCGGCGATATCCGACTGTCTGTTTATGCTGGAATGTGCTTCTCGAGCTTCTCGTACCAGGTGAATCCGTCGACCATTTTGAATAGCTCGTCGGAAAGCACTTTGTTGTTCCGAGTGATGAAGACGACACGCTGAATCTTCTTGCTCGTGTCCAGAGCGATACGGTAGTCAGGTAAAGAGTCACGTTTGATCATGCTGCGGATTTCTGAACGAAAGCGGCGGAGATCCTGGCTCGAACCCGTTTTTTGACGCAGGATTTCGATATCGCACTTCCAGAACGGCTTGTCACCGGCATGTTTCCTAGCCAGTTCATAGAGACGACGCTCCAAGGCTTGGCCGAGTTCAAAGTACCGCCGATCGATCGTGAGCACCTCAAAATGGATCAGCGCATTGAATAGCCACTCTGAAATTGTGACGCTGACTTCAAGAGCACCTTTGCCGTTTGCTGTTCGGCGTTCAATTTCGTAATCATCAATGAAACCGAATCCTTTCACCTGCTCAACACCACCGGTGATGATATTGGTCTCAAGGTTCGTACCTTTCAGACGCCGCAGCATATCCACCACAAGCTGATACGAATTACCGCCAGGCGACCGGCACGTGCCGGTTAGAAAATGATAGATGTCAACTTTGACCTTTCTGGCCAGGGGCTGGCCCTTTTTCCGCCCTTCGATCAATTGCGAACCGATGAACAGGAGAAGGTCCTTGTCGAAAACAGTCGCAGCGCCTACGACAGAGGGTGTGATGCGGATCCGTTTTTTGGTTGTCGGGTTCTCATACTCACGGATAACCGTGTCGTGCTGCTTCGACAGCGAAAAAATCGGGAACTCCATGCTGGCCAGGTCGTCCTTAACAGGCCATTCCATCAAGTTGGCGTGAAATAGGTCTGCCTGCTCAAATGGTTTGTGATCTTTGTTCGAGCTCACGCTCATCCCCTCAAGTGTCTGTCGATGGGACAACCGCCATCAGACAGAAATAGTGTTCGCCAACGCTGTTGCTGATCGTGGAATTGAAACGTTAACATGGCAGCACCCAAACGTGCTCCTAGACGGACGCTTGTCGGGTAGAAGCCCGAGTAGGTAGCCGCCTCTCGGGCTTCGTCTTTTCAGGGCAGGATCATAGCCCGACTACGTAGGTACGTAAATACGTAATTACGCATTTCAATTCCTCCGGATTTTCATCCTCTAACCAGATTCCAGGTTGGTTCCTGTCAAGGGTCAGCCCGGAAGCCGCACGCGGAGCGGAGCCTGCTTGCAGGTGAGCACCGAACGGGTGAGGACTGAAGCGCAGCGTCCCTTTACCGGATTTGCTTCTGAATAAGGCTCCCCCGGCGGTCATGGGGTTGCTTCTCCCCCATGGCCGATGGGGTCAGAGGCCGACTCGCTCCCTTCCTGGAGGGAAGGGCGGGGGGATGGGTATTGCCGCCGCCGGCGGCATTTCAATACCGATAACAATGAACGTCGTCCCATGGTCGAATCTAACTGTAGTTGGATCCAAGTATTTTCACGTCTGCGATCGTTGGAGAACACCGACAAACTGGACTATTCGACGGACGGCTTTTCCTGATTACGCTTTTGATTTTTCTGATAGTAGGTGCGGGATCTGATCTGGTACTGCACATGCATGGAAGGGGTATGAGTTGAACACATCTGGGTTTCTTGAATTGACCCCGCCTGTGGAAAACGGGTTAAAGCTTTAAGACTGGTTAAGGCAAGTAAAACCGCGCGCGCGAGTTAACAATTTCAATAGCTCAGTGAGATGCCCGGTTTTAAAGGCGTTCATGCCTACCGCTTGTCGGTGATAGACGAAAGTGGTGTCGGCGATAGACGAGTAAATGTCGGTGATATACACGCACCCTTGTCGGCGATATACGACGGTTGATGATCGTTATCCACAGATGTCGGCGATATCCAACGACCGTCGGCGATAGACGAGCTTGACAGAGTGCCGGCCATTTACCGCACGCTCCTAGGCTAGTGGTCGAAAACTGTGTGTTTCTTGAGCGAAACAAGGCTTAAGAGCAGGCATTCGTGTCGGCGATATACGAAATACCTACCTTTTTGTCGGCGATATACGAGCGATTGTTGATCCAAGCCGGCATACCACTATTTTGTAAAACATCCATCGTGGGAAATATCCGTCTAGGGTGACTTGGCCGTGCCGGAGCCATAGCCCTGTCGCTCAGCCTTGTTCATTTTCGCATCGTGTATATAATACGGAAAAATTGGAGGCCGACATGCTATGACAACGGATTCGCAAAAGCTGGCGGAAGCTGTTCCGACGGCCGACTTTTCGGCGGAAAACAAAGCAGTCATCACCGAGATGATAGCTGATGCTGTCAAATCGCTCGTTCGTACCAGCGACGCATTAGATCCTGCTGTGCGCGTTGGAGAGGAGCGGAAGAAAATTTCATTCCTCGCAGTTTCGTCGGTAAAGCTCAACTACATCCTCGGTGGGGCTTTAGTGATCTCATTGAGCTTGCTGTGTGTGACTACGTGGTTTGCGATCCATCCACAACGTGAATACTTCGCCAGTGATAATGGTCGGCTGTTCCCGATGATCCCGTTGTCAGTGCCGTATCGCAAACCCAGTGATGTCATCCAGTACGCGAAAGAGACAATGATCAGGTCGTTCACGATGGACTTCCAGAACTACCGCCAGGACATCGAGGATAACCGGGGTCGGTACACCCGCGGCGGTTTCAAGTCCTACATCGATGCGCTTAGTACGTCAGGCATCCTCGACATGGTTCGTCAACGGCGAATGAATATGTCGATGACCGCTGGGACCGGCGTTCTGGTCAAAGACGGTATGGAAAACGGTGCCTACTTCTGGCTCGTTGAGGTTCCAGTCGAAATCAAGCTGACAGGACAGACAACGGAGTTGCCTGCACAGCGACTCCTTGCACTGGTGCGCGTCGAGCGCGTCGACACGCTGGACTCCATCGAAGCAATTGGAGTCGGTCAACTTGTTACAAAGCCGTTATAGGTGAGCTCATGTTTTATCGTTCGATGATTGCGACGGCGATTCTCGCTGCCTTGGGCTCAGCGTCTGTCATGGCAGCGAGTGAATTTCCACCGAACCCCCAGCAAGGTCCACAGCAGGCTGCCGTCCAAGGGCAATATCAGGGAGCTCCTGGCACTCAAACCTCAGCGCCCAATGGACAACTGGAGTGGGTAACTCCTGCTCCACAACAGCAACTTTCATCACAGCAACAGATCAATGCAGCTTTTCCGCAGACCAATTACGGTCCAGCCAACTATCCAGTTCAGCAGCCTGGTCAATCCTTTCCGACAACAGCTAATGGTCAGGTCGTGATGACTATGCCGCCTCAACAGGGGTTTGCGCCTCAGTACGCACCGCAGGTTGCTCAAGGCAACGTGCAAGGCGGTCATTACCCTGATGATGGAACACGTGGCCTTTTTCCACCGAAACAACCGTCAGCTGGCGAAATAGCGAGTGAAGTGGTTTCGCCTTTTACACCGGATGAAATCCGCAACCTCCATAAGCAATACGATGCTTCGCGCGCTGCAAAGTCGGAGAAAACGCTGCGCGCGGTGCCAAGAATCAGCAGCGTTTCAGTTGATCTGTCGCCGGGGTCGGCAATGCCTATCACCCGAGTTCTCCCGGGAACACCGGGAGCTGTGATCTTCATTGACTCAACCGGAGCTCCTTGGCCCATTGCAGCTGCACCTCGGGTTTCCAATCCTGAGTTGTTTTACGTCGAGTGGTTGCGTGGAACACCGGCGGTGATGATCTCCACGCTCAGTCAATACGAAACCGGAACGTTGACGGTTTTCCTTCAGGGGCTACCAACACCAGTCGTGATCCAAATCGCGACCGGGGAACCTGAAAGCAAAGAGAGCACCAGGGTGGTCGACGTGCGACTCGATGTTCGGGTGCCAGGTCGGGGACCTAATGCGAAATCTGCGGTGACCGGTCCCGGAAAAATCGAACTCTACAACGACACACTTCAAGCCTTTTTGGACGGTCTGCCGCCGAGTGGTGCTCAGGTCGTCAAGGCGAATGGCGAGGTTCCCGCCGGTACGAAAGTCTGGCAGTTGGATAACGAACTTTTCGTCAGGACTACCTACGACATCAAGTCTCCTTTCGATCAGACCAGTTCAGCCGCCAACGGCACGCGCGTTTATCGCATGCCAGTGACGCCCTTTGTCACGTTCTCGGACATGGGGCGATCCGTCACTGTCCAGCTCGACATCCTTTGAGGTTTCGTAAATGAGTGAAATGCAGGCAGATGCGGGCCGTAACACGGTTTGGATCGTTTTAGGTGGTGTTGTGGCCATGGCTGCGGTTGGCTACATCGGTTACACCTACATGGCTGGGAATACAGAAACACCTCCGAGCTCTGTCACTGTCAATACGTCCGCGAAGGGCACGCCGAGCTCAGAAAGCGAGCACTACGGTAAAGTGCTCAAACAATATAACGACACCAATGCCGAGCAGGCCGCTCAAGGCGGCAAAACGTACTTGTCAGTGATATCGACGCGGGATAAGGCCGTAGCGGAGCAGACACCTGCGGGTGGTGGAGGCCAGGTTCCTCCTGTGCAGACACCACAAGCTCCACAAGTGGTTTACATCTATCAACCGGCTCCACCGCAAGCTGGTCAGCAACAGGCCCAAGTCCTTTCCGATCAGGAAAAAGATCGACGGCAGGGAATTCGTGACCAGGCGGCGGCACTGATGCTGAACTGGAGCGGTGGTAAGCACGGATCCGCGACGGGCACTGAAGAAGTTGCCTACGCGAGCTCAATCAACGTAGCGAGTAACGCGCCAGTTGCCGGGCAGCTTGGCGTGCACTCGGCTGGTACCCCTGGTGCGAACGGGGCTCCTGTCGTGAAAATCATCGAAGACTTTGTCCGGATCCCGGCGCTTTTGGATACGGATCTAGACACTGATGAAAACTCGACGGTTTTCGCTTCAGTTCCTTCTGGACCTTATGCGGGTCTGACTGTGATCGCCAACGGGTACAAGCGGATCAACGAGTCCGTGGACATGACGTTCACTACCATGAAATGGCAGGGTCGGTCCTACAAGATCACCGCTAAAGCAATCGATCAGAACACTCTGCGAAGCGCGCTTTCGGGAGAGGTCAACAATCGCTATTTCACACGCATCATTCTTCCGGCCATTGCCGCCGGCATTGGCCGAACAGGTCAACTCTACGAACAGTCGAGCTCGCAAAACATCATCACTCCGCAGGGTGGGGTCATTCAAACGTACCCCACGACACCTAATGGCACCGCCGTTCTAGGAACAATGGTAGGAGGGATGGGGGAAACAGCGGGTCGAGTGTTGGCCCAGGACGCGGCGCAAATGCCTGCGAAGCAGGTGTTGATACCCCAAAAAACTACGATAGGCATCCAGTTCATGGCACCTGTGCTGTCGACGGACGATCTGTCAGCGGGGGCCGGTGCGCCGGCGATGGACCTGTCCGTACTCAGTCAACCAGCTTCACAGCCACCTGTTCAGCAATCCATTCAGCAACAGCCGTCTGTGCGCCCTGCAGGCTATCCAGTCAGCGGCCAGTCAGCGCCTGGGCTTTACCCGGGCGTCCGTGGTAGCTATCCTACCTATTAATTCTGTATCATTGCCATGATACGAAAAGAGGTGACGCATGGTCAGCGAAAGTGATTCAGCGGTTGATGTGTTTGATATGGAGCAGCCGGTACCGCCGCCGGAATCTGAGCCGAGCGCGCCGGCTGCGACTAAATCCAAAAAAGCGTCAGTGTCCAAGATAAATTTGCCTACGGATGCTTTGAAAAAATGGTTTGTTCCTGGATTGGGCGTATGCGCATTTGTCGTGGCGTGCCTCTGGATTTTTGCCCCTGGGTTGCTTCCAAATTTTGATGGCCCTCCGTTGGGGAAGGGCGGTGAGTCGAAGTCGTCCAGCGCAGCTCAGGCACTGCCAAACCCGTTGGCAGCGATGCAGCAGATGGCGGCTACAAGTTCTGTGGCGCCTGTCTCTGCGCCTGTCGCTGCACAGACTGTAGTGACACCCGAACCTACTACCGCTGTTCCTGAACAACCGGTGAAAGCCGACGTTCGATCAGATGACGCCCAGGTCCAGGGCCGTTTCTTTGCGCTGGAGTCGTCGATTCGTGAGCTGCAGGCGAAAGTCGCGCTGCTCGAGGGCGCTCAATCATCCCGATCCATCGACCCAGCGCGTGGAAGCGGATCCGCTGCAAACTCGCAGCCGCCCAAGCGTAAAGCAGATGGCGTAACAACGACGAATGCCAAAACACGCAAGCCGGCGACTGCCGATGCGAAGAGCGAAGTGATCAGCAAGACCTTCACGTTGAACACCATCTATGCGGGCCAAGCATGGATTCAGAATTCGGAGCAAATGTTTGTCGTGCGGGAAAACGACTATCTCGAGGAGCAGGACGGCCTGCGGATCCTGAAAATCGACTCAAAGCTTCGGCGAGTCATGACGAACAAGGGCGTTATTCGCTAGGGAGCAGTCATGGATCTGGCACAAATGATCACCAACTTTGCCAACGATTTTGCGGTGGCATTGTGGCGGTTCCTTTGGTTGCTGGGGATGTTTGTCGGGATGGTTTGGGCCGCTTCTGCTGTGATGAAGATGCAGAAGGCGTCTCGGCTCCCAGGTTCCTCATCAATCTCATTGGGCGACGTTGTCCCTTTGATCATCGTCGCATCGCTAATGGCGAATCTTTCCCGGTTTATCAACGCGACGTGGAATTCCTTCGGAAAGGGCACTGTGAGTTACGGGCCGATTGCCTACAGCGGTGCTGAGCAGTTCGGACGCTTCGCTGACGCGATCAACGCAGTACTCACATTGGCGAGTGTGTTCGGTGGTGTTGCGTTTTTTAAAGGCGTTTTGCTGCTCAAAAAAGCAGCGATGGATGGCCAGTCCAACCAAGGCGCAGATGATTCGGTCTGGCGAGCGATCGTACACATGGTATTCGGATCGATGTTAGTGCAAATCCCGGATGTGATCGAAGCAGGCCGGGCTTCTTTCAAGCTTGTCTGGTAACTCTAAAAAGGTAAGAACGATGAAGTTTAATCCAATGGAAGTCGCAGCGGACTTGAGCCGTAAGGCCCATATCAAACTGCTGGCAGCAACTGACAAGTGCGCTGTTGATCCCGCTCAGCGTCGGATCATGTTGTCGACAGCGGCGGTTACGTTTGGTGCGCTGACATTCTGCGCGGGAGCGTCGGCCGATGGCGATGGCTTCGCTGGCATGCTCAGCACTGCCGGTGATCAGGCCGATTCTGGCTCCAACTCTGTAGCGAAGATTTTGAAGTTCTGTGGCCTGTGCGCCGCGGCTGCTGGTGGCTTTAACTGGTGGAAAAAAGGGAAGGAAGGCGAGCGTAGCGACGTCAAAGCCACTCAGATTTTTGTCCCAATCATCGCCGGTGCAGTGCTTGGCGGTATCGGATACGTGTTGGGCAAGGGCGGCGAAACTGTGGGTATTTCCACCAGCACCTGGGGCCAGGTACCTAACTGACTCTCTACGGGAGCGGCGGTCCTCGGGTCGCCGTATGAGACACGATGAGCGATCACTCCGAACACGATCCGGCTGATGTAGATCCGGAAAAGGTCGTTCCCAAGGAAGGACTGGGAACTGGGTTGGAACAGACTGCGTTGCCGGCTTTGTTTTTTTCGACAAAAAGCAAGATCTGGGGTGACAAGTCAGGGAACGAGCTTGAGCCCGTTGGTCGTGATTACAAGTCCAGCGGCTTGAAAAATAAAGTAATGCTCAAGGATGGCTTCCGCTGCATGTTTTGCGGCTTCCATTCCAGCCACAACCAGATACATAGCCTTTCGGATAATCATCGGGATATCCGCGAACAGAACTTGCGGGTAGCCGATCATCTCTGTCACGGCTGGCAACATTTAGGCGAGTTGGGCGACGGAAATGCCGTAGTCGCGTTTCTACCCGGGCTTGCTGCTCAAGACGTCAATCACCTGCAGCGCAGCATCATGATTGCGTTACAAGCGGATGATCCGAGCGTTCGAGCAGACGCAAAAAAAATACTGAACTGGCTTGGCTCGCACCGGCGATACGTGCAGGACGCCTGGGGCACTTTCGCGCCTGCAGTCTTCGCGCAGGCCATGGTTCGTCAAGACGACGGTGACAAAGGGGTTCGAGAGCTGGTTTTTGAGGATCTGGCGATTGTTTTTAACCCCGGGCCATATAGCCAAGTTGCTGCCCTCTGGGCGAGCGAATCGCGCTCATCCTACCCCGTCGCTAAATGGTCGGAAGTCTATTTCAGCGTTATGAATCCACCTGCATAGTTTTGAGGAAAGCACGATGGGCGTTGCTAAGTTTCTTGATGGTTTGGTCGATGCAACGGAAGCGTTTTTCGCCTACGTATCTCGGTACATGGTCGGTAAAGACTTGGCCGGTTATTGCGAGCTCGCGACGGCGATCGGCCTCACTGACGATGACATTAGCCGCGATCCATCGCTGAAAGATCCCTATACGCTAGTGACGCATGACGGCTCTTTGCTGACTGTGTTTGACGTGCAGGGCACGTACCAGATCCTGTCTGAGCATGATTTCGACGAGTTGATAGAAAACCTGCGATTGAAGATGAGCGGGTATATGCGTGAGCCTGGGCACAGCATTTCGATTGGGTTCGAGCGAGATCCTGACCGGGCAATGGACGAACTCATGCGTTTGGCAGAGCCGCAGATAGTTGCGGCACGGCGCATGGGACTCAACACTGAAGACATCATCATTGACCGGGTGAAGCGAAATGCACCCCTGGTTGCGTGGGAGCAAAATCTGCTGGTGGTATACACCCACGCGAGTTGTATCGGTGTCGACCTTAAGCGCGAACAGCAAGAGCTGACTCAGGACATTCTGAAGCATGGCATGCCTCCTGTGTCACTTGGTCAGAGCCCTGTCCAGATCCTCATGTCGCTGAAATATCGCCATGACACGATGATTGAGCGTGTCCAAAAAGACTTTGACGGCTGCGGCTCCGAAGGGCGTCCCGGCATCTTGTTGAAGCAGTTGAGTGCTCATGAGGCCACCAAACGGGTGCGCATCATGATCAACCGCGAACGCACGTCGCAGAAATACCGGCCGGTCCTTCCTGGCGATCGATTTATTCCCCACGGGCGGGAAGACAAGAATGACTATTCTGACCTGACTGCGCCGCTGGTGAACTTTCAGGTTGTGACCAACGACGTCGAGACCAAGCGCTCGCTCATTCAGACGGATGAGCTATGGCATGGCAATGTCGCCATGGAGCTTGGCCCACAAAATCCACAGCTGTTTTCCTACCTGTTCAACACGGTATCCCGCGAAGTTCCGTGGCGGATGCGGATCGATCTCGCGCCTGGCGGGCTTTCAGAGACGCGCGGCCGACAGATGATTGCTGGCTTTGTCGGGATGATTGGCTCAAACAAACAGATTCGCCAGTCCTTCCTCGATCTGGAGAAGCGCAGCGAAATCGACGCGATCTGCTCGATGAAAATTACTGCCTCCACCTGGTCGCGCAGTGAGCGTGAAACGAAACGGCGAATGGCTGCTTTGGAAAAAGCCATTCAAGCGTGGGGCATCTGTAACGTGACCTCGGTGCATGGTGATCCGATCGCGGCGTGGGCATCGACCATCCCGGGATTTACCACGAAAAACACGGCCAACCGTATGGTACCGCCATTACCGGACGCGCTGAGGATGATGCCGTTCCAACGTCCGGCTACGCCTTGGGGAGAAGGCGGCTCGCTCGTTCTCAGAACACCAGATGGCAAGATCTATGTCGTTCAACTGGGCAGTTCCCTTCAGGACACCTGGATCGAGCTCGTAACCGCTCCGCCCGGATCCGGTAAGTCGGTATGGCTAAACACCATGAACAACGCGACGATCCATCGCGCAGGCAATGTGCGCTTGCCGCTGATGACGATCATCGACGTGGGACCATCGTCTGCTGGGTTGATCAAACTCTTGCGTGACTCCCTTCCGGAGAATCGCAAAAACGAAGTGATGTATCTGCGTCTGCGCAACTCAACTGAGTTTGCAGTCAACCCTTTCGACACGCAGTTGGGCGCCCGTAAACCAACATCGCGGGAAAAAGAGTTCATCTCGGACTTCCTCACACTGTTCTGCTCGGACCCCACCGCTCGGGCGGCGCCTGCAGCTTGCGCGGGCGTGATCGACAAACTGATCGAAATCGCCTACGACCAACGGGCCGGGACGAGCGCCATGGCCTACGAAGAGCACGTGGAGCCGATTGTTGATGAAGCTCTGCGGCATTCTGGTCTGGCGGAAAAACATGACGCGAAGTGGTGGAGCGCAGCGACGTGGTGGGAAGTCACCGACATGCTGTTCGCTGCCGGCTTCGTGCGCGAAGCCTCGATAGCTCAGCGTCAGGCTGTTCCGGTTTTTACAGATTTCAGTGCTTACCTTTCCAATGAGTCAGTCCGTCAGCTTTACGAGATGGCCGTGACCCGGGACGGCGAGCCAATCCTGAAGTACATGAATCGGTGCTTCAGCGTTGCGGTATCCAAATACGCGCTTTTCAGCGGGCGCACGCGCTTCGAACTGAGCAGCGAAACTCGCGTGATCTCAATCGACCTCAACGACGTTATCGGGTCGCAAACCCCAGAGGGATCGCTCAAGACCGCGATCATGTACATGTTCGCTCGGCAGATGGCGGCCAAGAACTACTTCCTCAGGGAAGAAGTCGTGATTCCGGTAGTCCCCCCTCTGTACTACGACTACCACCGCAAACGTATTGCGGACGTGCAGGACGAGAAAAAGGTCATCGCATACGACGAATTCCACAACACCAATGGCCAGGAAGCTTTCGTTCAGACCTGTATCAAGGACGCGCGGGAAGGGCGGAAATGGGGTATTCGAGTGGTTGCTGTTTCCCAGTACCTGCCAGACTTCCCTGCTGCACTGCTCAATGCGGCTACGGCTGTATACGTGATGCGAGGTGGCAATAACGCCGATGAAGACGTGCTTCGCAACACGTTCAACGTTTCCGAAGAGGCCATTCGGCGACTGCAGCGTGAAGCGACAGGCCCTGACCCTCGTCTTGGCGGTAATTTCCTCGCGCTATTCAAAACCAAGGTTGGTTACATCGTTCAATTGCTCACGAACACGGTCGGTCCGATCGAGCTCTGGGCGTTTTCCACTACGCTGGAGGACGTGGCATTGCGTGATCGGCTGTACCTGCGTCTGGGTGAATATGCAGCCCGCAAACTACTGGCTGAGAAGTTTCCAACCGGTAGCGCGCAAGCGCTGCTCGAGCACATGAAAAATGAAACGACTGGCAATGACGACGGCGAGTCCGTGGTCAACACGCTTGTGAAAAAGCTCGCCGACGAATACCTGTACAAGATTGCCAAAGAAATGGAGGTCACCGCATGAGCCCACGAATCGGAAGGCTGAAGGTACTGGCTGTATTCGTGGCATGCGCAACGGTGAGCTTCAGTGCAAACGCATCTGTCGTTCCAGTGTTCGACCTGGTGCTGCAGCAGACAGTGAACTTGATGAATACGGCCGTTACTGGAGCGATCAACGGCACAACCTCGGCGGTTGAGGGCATGAACAGTAGCGTTTCTCAGTTGCTCCAGAAAATCGGCACTTCCGTGAACGAAAATGGACAGAAGATTGCCAGCACGATCGAGGCTGACGGCAAGACACAGCGTGAGTTCAGCGCGGGGCAGGAAAAGAACCGCAAGCTCGAGGAGGCACGGCAGCGGTACTTCGTGGGCTCGAACATCTGCAGTGAGTCTGCCTCCGGCGGTGCTCATGAGGTGGCTGGATCCGCGCAGGCCGCAAAGGGTGGAATGCGACCTGGTGGTGGTGCCAAAGTCGGCAACAGGTCGATTGCTCAAGTCCTCAATACACCTCCAGCGGCGCCGGAAATCGATTCATCCCGAGCCGCGAAGGTCCACGCTCAGTTCTGCGATGCTGATGACTATGCAGCCTACGGCGGCTCCCAGGCCTGTCCT
This sequence comes from Pseudomonas siliginis, assembly GCF_024072275.1. NCBI lineage: Bacteria > Pseudomonadati > Pseudomonadota > Gammaproteobacteria > Pseudomonadales > Pseudomonadaceae > Pseudomonas > Pseudomonas siliginis. The sequence continues at coordinate 56,946 of NZ_CP099597.1, forward strand.
GGTGTCTCGTCGACCATGCCCGGCGCTGACAAGCGCGTCGACAGCGTCCTTTCCGGTGCCGGCGAGGAGGGTAAAACACCCGACCTCACGTTCTCGCAGGAGCAAATCGACGTTGCGCGGATGTACGTCCAGAACAGCACCCGGCGCTCCATCGCACCACAGCTCAAAAAGGGCGAAGCCGACACGGTTGCCGGCAGTCAGTACGTGGGGTTGATGAACCAGTACAACGCTATCGTGTCTGCCGCAGCAGATCCTCAGGAGCAAAGGATCGCCAGCAGCCAACCGAGCCCGGCGACCAAGGACCTGTTGAAAGAAGCGTTGATCTCGCCGGCGGCAGCCGCGTACTTTCAGCAGACAGCCTCGAAGATGGCCAAGAGCAACGGTGTGATGTCGGCTCGCGAATTCGAGGCCTTTGAGGTTGGTCGGCGTTATGCGAACACCGAGTATCAGGCCGACCTGCAGGCGCTGAGCGGCGAGAACCTCCAGCGTGAGCAGATCCGGATCGCATCGTTGAACAACTGGCTCATGTTTGGCGTTAAAGAAGAACTGCAGAAAGCCAACATCATCAACGGACAGCTACTGGCCAGCGCGGCCAGGGTCGAGTTCACTCCGATTTTCGGTTCGCTCTACAAGTCGGTTTCCGGCCGCATGGGAGGTCAGTGATGGACTTGAGAGACGCAACCCGGGTTGGAAAGAAGGGCGCTGCTTGGACGGTTTGGAACATCATCCTGCCGTTCTCCGCGATCAAGCGTACTGGAGCACTGGCCAAGCGGGAGGTAGAGCGAAATAAAGAAAACGTCCTCTACCTGAAGGAGCTGAGTGCGGAGGCCAAGAAGGCGCTGCTTGAGGGGGCGGCGAAGTCGGCCAAGGTTGATCAGTCGTTTGCGGATGCGATGGCCAATCGTTCGGACGATGCGTTGCCGCTGGACAGCTTGCAACGATCGTTTCTGCTCAAGAAACGTTGGGCGCTGGTTTCCGCAGTTTTATTTGCGTTCGTGGCGGGATTTGCGGGAATTGGCGGTGTGGTTGCGGGTAGCGGCAGGACAGTCGCTCTCTGTATCGCGTCGCTGACTGTGAGCCAACCGTTGTTCTTCTTAGCTGCACTCGGCGCGCAGCTGCGCCTGTGGCAGCTGCGTACGCAAAGGCTGTCGACGGCTGAAAAAGGGGGGTTGAAAGACTTCATTTCGGAATATCCGGATTGGCTGAGCCAGGTTCTGAGCCCGGAAATCAGCTTGGGCCGATTGTGGCGTCGAAGCGCGGCTAAGCCGGCTTCGACTGCCAGTTCGGCCGAGAGGGAAGAACGATGAAAACCTTGAACAGAGTGCTACTGGGGATCGCTACGCTGGGGTTTTCGTTGCAGGCGCTGGCCGATGCAACCACGTTGAGTGGTATCGCTGATGCTGCCAGACGTTCGGGTGATAAATCGCGCGAGGCGTTGGTATCGATTTACGGCAACGTGGTGAACAATCCGCTGGCCACGGGTGGAGCAGGTGGCGGCGACACGATTCTCGCGAGCGTTTTTCAAGTAACCAACGCCGCTTTGCTCGTGATCGGCGGGATGTTCGCGGCCTATATGCTGTTTCGGAAGATCAGCCAGACCGCGCATGACGGCGCTGTGTTCGACAAACAGCGCAATACGCTCTGGGATCCTGTCCGATTGGTCTGGGGCATCTCGGCCCTGGTGCCCACCGCAAACGGATGGGCGCTCTCGCAGTTGCTTATGCTCTGGGCCGCATCGCTAATGGGGGTGGGGATTGCTAACCTCGGTACTGACGCATCCGTAGCGGCTTTCAACGACGGTAAGTCGATGGTTGTACAGCCTGTAATGCCCAGCACTGTTTCGCTTGCGCGCAGCGTATTCGAGATGAACCTGTGCATGCATTCGATCAACGCGGCGCTGGCCCAGGCCGAAGCGAGCGGGGCGCTCATCACCCAAGATGGGTACGTGCAACAAAGTCCGACCAGCAGCGGTTTTGCTCTGAAGAACACCAGCTTTGTGTGCGGCGGTGCTGATATCAACTCCGCTCTGGAACCTCAATCGCAGTCGACCAACTGGTTCAGCGGAACCATCGACGCGAGCGACATTCGCAGGGCGCATCTGACGGCGCTGCAGCAGATGCAAGCAACGCTCAACAGCGCCGCGCAAGGCTTTGTGACTGGTGTGCTTCAAAGGCAGGCTGGAGCAGGTTCTGTTCCCGATGCCGAGATGTCCATCCAGTCGGCTTCCCTGCAATACGAAAACACCATCAGTGCGATCGCCGCGACCAAGCAGGGTAACATTGCAGAACTGGCCTCGAAGTTGAGCAATGCGATCAAAGAAGGCGGCTGGCTCACGTTGGGCGCTTGGTACCAGACTTTCGGCCAGGCCAACACCAAACTGTCGGACGCGGTGGCGGCCAAGGCTTCAGTTTACGGAATGTCGGCTGATGGCGATCCGGCGATGCTTTCGGTACTGCGCACAACAAGTAATGCGTTCAGGGCTCAGCAATCGAGCTCGTCCTATAACCCGACGTTGGGTACCAGCGGCGCCGGTGATTACTCGAAAGGTGCTACCGGCACAGATTCGAGCCAGGTTATCGGTTCGATTTTCGCAGCGCCCGGGCAGCGCCTGGTCAACTATTTGATCGACCTGAATGCCGGCGGGGAGGGCCGGGGTCAAGTCAATCCACTGATCAAGATGAAAAACCTCGGCGACTACACCATGGTCGCCGGAGAAACAGCGCTGGCCGCATACGTGGCGGCGTCCGTTCTAATGGAGGTCAAAGACGGACTCTCGGCTGCAGGTCTGGCTGCGAAAGCAGTAAACGCTGTGACTTCAATGGGGGACGTGCTGGGTGGGGTGCTGAAGGCGGCATCGCCGTTTATGGTGATGGCGATCCTGGCGTTGTTTGTCCTTGGCGGAATGCTATCGACCTATCTACCGATGGTGCCTTTCATCGTCTGGTTCGGCGCGGCAGTGAACTGGCTGGTCGTTGTTGGGGAGGCCATCATTGCGGCTCCGCTATGGGCTCTCGCTCACCTCGGCGGCGAAGGGGATGGGATGGGACACAAGTCGGCACACGGTTGGATCTTTCTGCTCAACGTATCGGTGCGGCCGATCCTGATGGTAATCGGTTTTTTCCTCGGCGGTGCGGGTGTCGTTGCCGGCGGCACATTACTGAACCAAATGTTCGGCATTGCACTGGCGAACGCACAATTTGATTCCATGACGGGGTTGGTCAGCATCATCTTCTACCTGACCATGTACTGTTCGATGTGCCTGAATCTCGTGCACAGCAGTTTCAACCTGATCTTCATCGTGCCGGACCAGGTTATCAACTGGGTAGGTGGCCATGCGTCAGGCAGCCTGGGTCGTGATGACAACGACAAGATGCGTAATGCCCTCAACGTATTCGGGGCGAAGCTCGAGCAGAACATGAAGAGCGGGAACAGCGGTCGCAATACCGGGAAAACTGAAAAAGAGGGTAATGGTATGAAGGCCTAGCAGGTTCAGGGCCGGCGCGATCCACGCCGGCCCTTTGTCCTGCATCCTTTGCGCTGTCATGATCGCATGCTAATATCAGCTCTAGAGTCTGTATAATAACTATGATACAAAAGACAAAACCTGTACGAGGCCACACCATGAACCTTTTCTGGTATCTGATTCGCCCGCTGTACGCTGTCGCTCTGATCCCCGCGGCGTTGCTGTTCGTAGTGGTCATGGCAAATGCCAGCAAAGACCCGGAGATCACACTCGTAGTGTCAATCGTTGGCTTGGTGCTGGCGGCATTGGCAGTGCTGATTTTTTCGGTCATCCCACGAGCGTTTAAAACTCGACTTCATCGAATCGTCAACGAGGCAGCTCCTGGCATGCGCTGCGATTTCGAAGCGACTTCCTCGCTGCTCAACCGCTACGTGGGTTTCGACCGCAGTGCAAAGAAACTGGTGTACGTCGACATCAGTGACGGCACCAGGGCTGTGCTGGATTTTCCGGACGTTAACGCCTGGCACGTCGAAACCGTTCCGGGCAAACCCGCGCTTCTGAACCTGATGACCTCGGTTGCTGAGCTCCCTCTGATCGGTGTGCCGTTCGATCGGCGGTATTCAAACGAGCTAATGGCCAAGCTGACAGCTTCGTTCGGCTGAAATTTTATTGCGACGGTAGAAAAGGTGGTGAGATGAAGATCAAGCATGGACTGGCATTCGCAGTTTGCGTGGCGTTGACAGCCTGCGGCGATGGCAACACGCCGCAGACTGCAGTGCATGGCGCAGCGTCAGCCGTTACGGAAGTGACGCATCGTGCAGTGCCGGCGGCGGACGAGTCATTTCCCCTCGAACGTTACGCTGACCTGAACAGCCAACCGGCCGGATTGGTTTTGAGCTTCGTGCACAGCAGTCGCAGCGCGCAGAATCTCACTGATGATCAGTTGCTGACTCGTCTATCGCCGACATACGGGCAGCAGCTCGATAGTTTCAAGAAGCGTGATATTGGCCAGGCCGAACTTCCGAAGGTGGAAGATCGGCTGCGTTTCTACGGCTCGCAGGACTACTACAGCATCCCGATTGGATCGCTGGCCCAGGAGCCTTTGGCGTTGAGGAACGTTTCGTTGGGTGAGTACGATTTTAACGTCGGCGGTTTTCCGCTGCGTGGTTACACCCAGTCGTGCTGGTCAACCTCAATGCGCAACCAGCAGAACGTTTATCTGAAAATCGAACCTGGGGCAGGGCCGTCCTGTGTACTGACCGTTGACGAACACAACGCTCGGCGAATCGAATCTGCAAGAGCCCAAGGCTTGATCAATTTGCGAGGTACGGCATATCTGTTCGTCCACGCTGTAGATAGCAATACAGTTAAAGCCACGCCGGTACATGCAACTATCGATATCGTCGAGTCGAACACCGGTAAAGTACTGAGCACGTTCGATCTTTAAATAGTGCAGTGAATCAATAGCCACCTACAAAAGGTGGCGGTTTCTGCACGTCCAAAATTCATATACGGAAGTTATTTAGACTTGGACTGAGTACGCAACGGATGAGCCCGTACGGGAATCCCGTAATAAACCGTGCGGCTGACGCTGGCGTCGCATCGGCTATTCGAATGGTTCAAAGCCGTCAAAAAAACCGAAAAATAGGCTTTGTAATCAAGAGGTTACAGTTCGTTGAAACATTCTTATGTTAAATCGATTGGTTGTGCGCGGTTTTCATACCAAAACGAAATATATGTTACCTGAAGACGAGGATCAGAATGACCGAGCCATCCATCGCAACGATTCGTGACGAGGTTCTGATTGCAGAGCACCTGGCAACGGCGCAGCGCCTTCGGATCCAGATCCATACCGCGCACCCAATCCGCAAGGACGGGCTATTCGAGGACTGGGCTGTAACCGGTGTTTTCGAGACAGATGAGCAGTATGTCGGTCCGCTCAGCGAGCTGGGCCTGCGGGTTGTTCCATCGGCTGGGTTTGCGACGATACAGTCGCTGCCAAGCTTCCCCAGTTTGATGCCTGATGCATACAAGGCGCTGCAGGCACTTAAAGACCAGGCCGCGGCTGTGGAGTTATCAATGACGGGGCCTAATGCCGGGAAAGAAAGTTTAAGGCTCGCTCAGCAGGCGATGCAGGCGTGCGATCCGTGGACGAATTGGATCGTTCGGGCCGTCTTGAAAAAAAATCAGGGTGTTCCTGTCACGGATCTGGATGAATGCTGGCTTGAATGCGAGTTCAGCGAATTGTCAGCGGTGCCAGTTCCTCCGACTCATGCTGTTACGGCAGGTACAAAAGGCGTATCTGCTTCGCGCAAGGCTGCTGGCAGTGCTGAATAACAACTCAGTACCCCCCAACATGGTGTCCTCGACTCCAGAGCGCCTCAAAACAGCTTTGACTGCGTTGCAAGCCCAGGCACGTTCCGCGAGTGAGCTAATCGGTTGCTTCAAGAATGGCGACGTTGATGAGAACATGATGAAGGCCGATCAGGCGCGCGATCGGCTTCATAGCTCACAGGAAGTGATAAGGGTGATGCCCCGCGAGTGCTTCATCATTGTTGAAGCAGCGAGGCTTTTGGGTAAGCCGATCCCGCACGTAAGCGTTCAGGATCTTGCCTTCACAGGGTTAATTGCGTTGGATTGGAAATAAGCGGTTAGACGGTAGATGCTGCTGACCGTGTTACCACAACCACCGCAACTGGAAGCGTGTATTGATCGAACACCAACAGGGCCTTCTTCAGCGTGAACTCCTGCGAGTTCAGGCCTTTCTTCGAAAAAATTCCTTGAATGTTACTCTGCGTCGACTTGACGGTTTTTTCGTTGCAAGGGATCAGTGCACTTTGGCCAAAAGCCAATTTACAAATCATTTCAGTCTTATTTTCAGGCGGGGTGATAAACATTTTGACTCCTAGACGATTGGTTTAATCAGCCGGTAGCCGCCGGCAGCAACAATTATACACGCATACGTAATTACGTACATACGTAGTGATTGGTGTTGACATTTTTTTCCACGGAGTTGGTCAAGGGTCGGCCCGGAAGCCGCACGCGGAGCGCAGCCTGCTTGCAGGTGAGCACCGAACGGGTGAGGACTGAAGCGCAGCGTCCCTTTACCAGATTGCTTCTGAATAAGGCTCCCCCGGCGGTCATGGGGTTGCTTCTCCCCCATGGCCGATGGGGTCAGAGGCCGACTCGCTCCCTTCCTGGAGGGAAGGGCGGGGGGATGGGTGTTGCCATCGCCGATGGCCGATCGCAAGGCGCTCATGCCCTTCCCTACTCACGCTTGACCCTGGCGCTGATCGGCGCGAATTGTCGGCAACGATGGTGCCCGCGCGAGACCAGGGTTTCCGCCGGCGGCGCCGGTGGCCAGCGCATGACGGTCCTTCCCGCCCAGCTCGACGATGCCGCGTGCACTTGGCGCTGCAGATCCAGTTGCTGATGCTCGAGGCCGACGCTGTTCGGCGCGGCCGGTGCTGATCCGGATCTGCTCCCGGGGTGTACGGCGGATCTGCGCGATCGGCATGAATGGCCGGCAACGAGGGTGCCCGGGCGGGGCCAGGCTTTCCGCCTGCGGCGTCGGTGGCCAGCGCGCGGCGGTCAGGCCCTCCCCGCCCAGCTCGACGATGCCGCATGCACTTGGTGCTGCAGATCCAGCAGCTGAATAGCCGTCGCTGGCGAGGTCGACGTGCTGCACCTGGTCGTGCTGGAGGTCGACGTGCTGCACCTGGTCGTGCTGGAGGCCGACGCTGTTCGGCGCGGCCGGTGCTGATCCGGATCCGCTCCCGGGTGTCCCGCGCATCTGCGCGACCGGCGCGAATAGCCGGCAACGAGGGTGCCCGGGCCAAGGTTTCCCGCCGGGGGCGCCGGTGGCAAGCGGACGGCGGTCAGCCCCCTCCCGCCCAGCTCGACGATGCCGCATGCACCTGGTGCTGCAGATCCAGCAGCTGATCAGCCGTCGCCGGCGACGTCAACGAGCTGCAGGTGGTCGTGATCGAGGTCATCGCCAATCGGCGCGGCAGGTAGCAGCGTCCGCCCTTTTGTAGGAAACAGAACAACAACACTTAATTTTCGGCGTAGAAAAGCCGGCATTAAGCCGGCTTTTAGTAACAAATGCCTAACGCATTCGCTGGGTCGTTTTAGCGCTAAGTTGTGGGGTAACCAAAGTGTCAGTAGCTTTTGCTTGCTGCGGTGGTGGGTCGAGTGTAATTCGAATATTCGGATTAAGACGACACGTTGCTTCCTGAATAGAATCCCAATGCCGAAATGGAACTGTACCGACATTAAGAGGCCTTGCACTAAATTCTAGATCGGCGGGATGCGCAATAACTTTAAAGTGCTGCCAACTCTGCTGATTCATAAGTTTAGCGACGAGGTCTGGTCTTTGCATTAGCACTATATGTGGTTTGAAAATGCCTAGACTATCAGGGTCTGTACCCTCGGCAACCAAAAGTTGTCTAAGGGTACCTTGAATATCTTCGATAGAGCTCTTTGATAACCGTTGAAACGTTATGAAGTCATGACTTGCCATATCTTCGGGTTTCATCATCAACGGATTTTGCTTTTCATCTAGCTTTACGAGAAAATCTATTACTGTAAAGTCTAGGCGATGTTTATTTGCATGACTGCGCGCGGCCATGAATGCTTCTTGCTTGCTTTGATATCCGTACAAAGCGGAAATAGCCCCGTCTATGGGGCTGGCAGTTTTCAATCCGCAATCTTTCAGGGCGATTGAACGAGGTGCATTACCCTGAAAGAAATAAATAGTAGAAAGCTCGATGATATGTTCATTCTTTTCACTTTCATTCGTGTTCGCTACTTTCACCATTTTCCGTCCAACCTTGAATCAGAACTTTCTCAACGCCTTGATGGTCAGCAACAGTGCTCACCGCGTCGCGCATGAATTTTTGACTCTGCTTCGGGGTCATTTTCAATCTGCGCACAGCTTCGATCCATCGTATTACGGGTCGTCCAGGCTTACCGTCGTGTTTGATCAGCCGGTATGCCGACGGCGCTGACCGTCCGGTCAACGTAGCAAACAGCTCCAGATCCTGCGGGTCGTCATCCACCAAACCGAGGAATGTAAAAAACTCCTTGATGGCTGGTGGGTGTTCGACCGGAGAGCATTCCGGAAAGTTGTTATATGCATAGAGGCACAGAGCCACAGCCGGGTCACTGATTGGCACGGTCGAAAGCGCCGGGCTGGTCAGTTTTTCCCACTTTGCCTTCTGCAATCCAAACGCGTCTGCAGCCGCGACCTTCGATAGCCCGTTTTCGAGGCGCCACCGTTCAAGATCGGTTCCACAGATTTGCTGAAGGTGCCGTTTGGTCATGTCCACTCTCTTTTCTCAGATGGTAGCAAAGAAGCATCACTCAGTAGGAATTTTATGTCATCCGCGTCGGAATATTCGTTCCCCGCGGTGGATATTTACAGACCTTCCCAATAGCTGCTATTTTGCATAGTATACACAATACAAAAGACGAGCAGCACGCAGACGGCACCTGCTATGACCCCCCGTTTCGACAGTAGTTCAGGACGACCGAGACGAGTTGTAAGCAGGCACCACATTCCATCAAGCATAGGGAGATCCCCATGAGCGCAGAGTCGGACGCACATTTGCAACAATTCAGGGATGCTGTCTACAGCCAAAACGACACAGCCCATGAGATTTTTGGCCAAACGCCACTAGGCGCGATCGAAGCTCGGTCGATCAAATTTGCCAGATGGCAGGAAACGATGGAGCTTGAGTCCAACGGAGTTCCCGAAATCCCGGAGGAATTGCTCCGGCACTGGGTAGACGGTGACATCGCCAGTTTCCGCGTGCTTGCTTCAATCGACGAAGAAATCGCGGCGGACAACATTTCCGCAAACTTTCAGAACTATCGAGCTTACCGAGACGAGATGCAGCTTCTCGCTTCGGATGTGGCGTTGAAGATCGATGAGCTGAGGAAAGAGAACCTACGCCGTGGTGCGGAGCAAGACCGCGTTACCGCTGCCGACCTGGTAGCCAGGCTGCGCGACACAGATGCTCAAGCCAAACTGCCGAAAGACACCTCGGCGCTGAACGGCTTCTCCGGTGGAGAGCAACGGCCCGACGATGCGCCGGAGAAACTCACGGCTAGCAAAGTGCTTGAAAGCATCACCCACAAATCGCGCTCGGACGGCAGCGTCCTTTATATGGTGAATGAGCGGCCGGCGTTCGTGGACTATGGTCGTCACATTATTGTGGAAGACAAGGCCCTGGATGACGAGGAAGCCATTCTTGGCGCGATACTGCTGGCTAAGGAGAAATACGGCGGAGCGTTTTCGCTCACCGGTTCGGATGCATTCAAGCGCAAAGCGCTTGAGGTGATGCTCAAGAACAATGTTGAAGTTCGTCTCAAGAGCCCGGCACAGGAGATCATCCTGCGGGAGCTCGCGGTGAACTACCCAGATTACAAACTTCCACCATTCCTGAGTACGCAGCCACCAAAGGGCCAGCAAACATTTGGTGCAAGCGGTGACAGTACTCAAGACTTGACCCAGGCACCGCCAAGTCAAAACGAACAGGGAAAGGCGAAGTCTGCTGATGTGGTGACTCTACCGGTCGCACAGCGAAAACTTCCGGAGCCAGTTAATCGATTGGCCGGCAAATTAATAGACCACGGCGCCGCACCCTACGATCACGAGCCGAAGAATAGCGAGAGCTACTTCGTCACGCTGGAAAATGCTGACGGCCGGCACTCCACAACTTGGGGGGTGGGTCTGGCGGACGCGATGACCGAGTCAGGCGTTGTAGTTGGTCAAAGTGTTGAGCTTGTAAACAATGGCAAAAAGGCTGTCACTGTTGAGCAACTCATCAGAGATGAGCATGGATCGGTCATCGGTAAAAAGTCGATTGACACTCACCGCAACGAATGGGTTGTAACTTCCCCGGAACTCGCTGATGAATCTGTAAGTCTCGAATCAGTGCAAGACTCTGGATCCGAGAACGACGCCGATCACCAAAATCGATACGAGCTGACACCTATCGCCGCGCACGACTGGTGGGTTGTTCAACGAGAAGTAATCGATATATGGAGCGACGACGAAAAAGAGCGCGAACGGTTAACTACCGAACTGGGACCGGAGCCTTCGGCCGATGATTACTTCTGGTTCGATAGCAAAGGAAATCAAGTTCCCACGCCCGACGATGAAGTCGCTGCCTTGCAATTATTCGCGAAGAATTCCAGCAGACAAGATACACACACCACGAAAAAGGAGCTTCACATGTCCGATAAACCCGAAGGCTCAGAAAGCAATAAACCCGTATTACGGGGCGTACAAAAACGCGGCGACAGCGATGACTACGACACAACCGTGCTCTTGTTCAAAGGCAAAGGCGACTACCTGCAGGGTTTTGTTGTTGCTGACGGCGTCAAACACCAGGTGATCGCCCACCTCAACGAGCGCAAGCCCAATCCAGAGACAGGCGAGATAAAGCCCAACTTCATCAAACTCTCGAAGTCGGTCGGCGAGGGTGAAAACGCCAAGTGGGAAGAAGTCGGCTTCGGTAACGCTCTGAACAAACGCACCGACAGCAAAACCGTCTACTTCGATGAAGTGCTGTTCAACGTCGGTGGCAAGACGGTTGGGGCCAGGGTTGCCAAAGACGTTGACTCCGAGATGCATCGGCGACTGGGTTTTGTCCAGGAGCGCGTACCTCGCCCGGAAAAATCCGCAAAAGCCAGCCAGGCCAATGAAGACTCAAAGATGAATGCGCAGGCAGCACCGGCGGTGGATCAGGCAGCACCGGCCGCGGCCAGCGCCCAGCCAGCAAGCGACGCATCAACAAAGCGTAAGCCTCGAGCTGCTCGCGCTTAACTCCGCAGCCGTCTATCAAAGGATTCACGATGAAACTTGCAATCAGCATCTTCATTCTTTCAGTTTGCTTGTCTGCGAACGTTTACGCGGTAACTTGCAGAAGTGGTGAAGCTGCTGTGCGTGGAAGTCAAAGTGGATACGAAGAGGACAAGAAAGCGGCTGAAGCTACTGTAGAAAACGACCTGTCATTCTCCGACATTCTGGGTAAGTGTGTCGGTGGAGTGACAGGTATCAAGGCTGGCCCAACTTACGGGCCGTCGGAGACATTCGGTGACTGGGCAGACAAAATCTTCAAACAGGTCTGTAGCATCGCGAGAGATAAAATCAACGATACTGTTGATGGGGCGGCGGAATCCAGGATGGGTTCAGCGTTGCAGAATATTTATTCCAACTACGAAAACGCTCAACATGTGCTAACCACTGTTGGCTCCGGCTCGGTGCCATCTACTAGCGGTGTAATTTCAAACTACAACGCAATCTCTGCTCCACAGAATAACGCGACTCAGTTAATCAACGCACCTCAAGACACCGGCACGACGGACTCCGCAGGAAGCAACTTCTTGAATAATATTTGGAAGTAGTCCTATGCCTCTTATATGGATTCTGCTGGTAGCACTTCTGTTTGGTGGTTACATGCAAAGCGAAAATGAAAAGTCATCGGAAGTTTTGTCAGCAGAGTCGGAGAACGAGACAATCGCCGGTAACATGCAAGTCTACAAAAATGCGCTTGTCCGTTACATCGAGCTGAACCCGTCGGCGAACGGCAGCATCCCTGATTCGTCGCTTACCCTGCCTAGTTGGTTCACTAGGCGCCCAGGGGTGGCAAACTATGTCAGCGCAGGTAAAGTCTACGTGTATTACGAAGCAAGACCTGAACTCGCTTCCGTTATCCTCCGAGATACTGAAACAATGGGAGTTGGAATAAATAATAATGGGATCTTGATTCATCCGCGTTCAGGGAATACCGGTATTCAGATTCCAGCTCAAATTCCGACAACATCCGTGGTGCTGATGCAATGAAAATTCACGGTCTAATTCTCGCCCTTATCCTCTCGGCCCTGCATTCGCTTCAGGCGCACTCAGAGACGCCGCCTCCAACGTACTTCCAGATTGCCGCGCAAGAAGGCGTTCCGGTGCAATATCTTTACGCTGTTGCGCAGACTGAGAGTAACACCGAACTTACGATCGGATTTTATCCCTGGCCTTGGACATTGAACGTCGCTGGAGAATCAAAACGATTCGCGACTTACCAAGAGGCGTGCAATGAAGCGAGCTTGGCCGTGTCAAAACATGGCGGAAAGTCGGTTGATATTGGCATTGGCCAACTAAATTGGGGTTACAACGGTCACAAGTACTTCAGGTCACCATGTGACTCCCTGATGCCTCGCCGGAACCTGGAAGTTGCAGCCACGTTGCTTAGGACGCACTACCAAGCAACTGGCGATTGGCTTGAGGCGGCAGGTAGGTATCACAGACCAGCTGGTGGTGAGCCGGCAAAAAAGTACATGAAAGAGATACAACGTCGTTTGAAAAAAATCACCGTTAACCCCGTACAGAGGCCCCCGTATGTCGTCGCAAAATGAAGCAGGGCCAGTTTTGCTTACTGAAGAAATGCGACTAACACCTCCACCGAAAACTCTGCCTCTTATTGAGCCTTTTGAGTTTTACGGGGAACTTAGCCCTCACAATTTCAAAGCGTTTCTGAAGTACTGCGCAGACAATGGCGTTTCGGATTTGACGATCCAAGGCGGCGATTATATTTGGGCGGAAATTCACGGAAGGCAGTGCCCGGTTTCAAAACACACGATAAAGCAGGGACACCTGCCGGTTCTTATTTCGTCCGTCTGGCAAGCGGAAGTTGAGAACAGTATCCGCTCAGGCATAGGGGCCGACCGGCCTCTTGAGCTGCATGGAGAAGAACTAGGCATTGAGCGCGGTGAATTCATTCGGTTTCGGTGCAACTTTGTGCAGGCACGTGTGGCGAAACTTGATGAAGTGTACTCAATCACGATGCGTATCATCCCATCAATGCTGCCTGACATTTTCAAAATGGGTATCGAAAAGGAACTTTTCGAAGCTCTATACCCAAGCCAGGGACTTGTTTTGGTTTGCGGGCCTACAGGTTCGGGTAAAACAACCCTGCAAGCGGCAGTCTACGGACATGCAGGGGTAGCGATGCCTGATAGGAAAGTTGTAACTTACGAAGACCCGATTGAGTTCGTACTTGGTGGTGATCACTGGAAAGGCCCACAACCCTCTCAATCGCAAATCGGTCGAGATATTGGTTCTTTCGCACTCGGTTTGAAGAACGCCATGCGCCGCAAGCCAAGTATCATCGGTATCGGTGAAGCACGAGACCTCGAGACCATGGATGCGATGATCGAAGCTGGCTTGAGTGGACACTTGTGCTACGCGACAGTCCACACTGAGTCCGTCGCCGAGACAATCAACCGTATTATCCAGGTCTACCCTCCCGCTCAACAATCCGCTGTGGCTTCCAGACTGATGGGGTGCCTTCGTGTCGTGGTTGTGCAACGACTGCTGAAAACGACCGACGGAAAACGACAGGCTATCCGTGAATTCGTCGTTTTTGACCGGGATCTTCGAAACGATATCCAAGGCGTGCCTTTCGAACAGTGGGCAGTGAAATTGCGAAACATGCTGGAAAAAGCAGAGTCAACGCTCGATGACAAGGCTTGGGCCTTGTATTTGGCAGGCCGCATAGATGAAAGTGAGTTCATTGAGCTTGCTGGTCAGAAGGACTTTCGGCGTAGATCAGGAGCCGCCGCATGAGCGCATCTATTTGGCAGCATGCAGGGCGATCTCCAAAAATAATCGGTATCCCATGCATGGCGTACATGCCGATTTTTATCTGGCTGGCCCATATACGGCTGTGGACTTTTATTCTGGCAGTGGTGGTGATCTTGTTTTTCGCGGTCCTTGCATACTTCGGGCTCACATTCAAAGTGCTTTGGGGGAAAATCCTGCATTTCATGCGTGGTTCTCGAATCTTTGCCAGGCCATGGTGGTATCGCAATAGATTCAGCGACCTAGACTGACGTAGTGCCCCCTGGTCAGGGGGCAGCCCGGAAGCCGCACGCGGAGCGTAGCCTGCTTGCAGGCGAGCACCGAACGGGTGAGGACTGAAGCGCAGCGTCCCTTTACCAGATTGCTTCTGAATAAGGCTCCCCCGGCGGTCATGGGGTTGCTTCTTCCCCATGGCCGATGGGGTCAGAGGCCGACTCGCTCCCTTCCTGGAGGGAAGGGCGGGGGGATGGGTGTTGCCATCGCCGATGGCCGATCGCAAGGCGCTCATGCCCTTCCCTGCTCACGCTTGACCCTGGCGCTGATCAGCGCGAATTGGCGGCTACGATGGTGCCCGGGTGAGACCAGGGTTTCCGCCGGCGGTGTCGGTGGCCAGCGCATGAAGGTCCAGCCTTTCCCGCCCAGTTCAACGATACCGCGTGCACTTGGTGCTACAGATCCAGCAGCTGATCAGCCGTCGCCGGCAGGTCGACGTGCTGCAGCTGGCCGTGCTCGAGGCCGGCGCCGATCGGCGCGGCCGGGGTTGGTCCGGATCCGCTCCCGGGGTGTACGGCAGATCTGCTCGATCGGCGCGAATGGCCGGCAACGATGGTGCCCGGGCGGGGCCAGGGGTTCCGCCGGCGGCGCCGGTGGCCAGCGCATGACGGTCAGGCCCTCCCCGCCCAGCTCGACCTTCCCGCATGCACCTGGTGCTGCAGATCCAGCAGCTGATCAGCCGTCGCCGGCGAGGTCGACGTGCTGCAGCTGGCCGTGCTCGAGGCCGGCGCCGATCGGCGCGGCCGGGGTTGGTCCGGATCCGCTCCCGGGGTGTACGGCAGATCTGCTTGATCGGCGCGTATGGCCGGCAACGATGGTGCCTGCAAGGCGGGCCAGGCTTTCCGGCGGCGGAGTCGGTGGCCAGCGCACGGCGGTCAGGCCCTCCCCGCCCAGCTCGACGATGCCGCATGCACCTGGTGCTGTAGATCCAGCAGCTGATCAGCCGCCGCCGGCGACGGTAACGAACTGCAGCTGGTCGTGCTCGAGGCCGGCGCCGATCGGCGCGGCCGGGGGGCTGGTCGGGATCTGCTCCCGGGGTATACGGCAGATCTGCGCGATCGGGGCGAATAGCCGGCGGCGCTGGTGGCCAGCGCGCGGCGGTCAGGCCCTCCCGTCCAGCTCAACCTTCCCGCATGCACCTGTTGCTGCAGATCCAGCAGCTGATCAGCCGTTGCCGGCGAGGTCGACGTGCTGCAGCTGGTTGTGCTCGAGGCCGGCGCCGATCGGCGCGGCCGGGGTTGGTCCGGATCCGCTCCCGGGGTGTAGGGCATATCTGCTTGATCGGCGCGTATGGCCGGCAACGATGGTGCCTGCAAGGCGGGCCAGGCTTTCCGCCGGCGGAGTCGGTGGCCAGCGCACGGCGGTCAGGCCCTCCCCGCCCAGCTCGACGATGCCGCATGCACCTGGTGCTGTAGATCCAGCAGCTGATCAGCCGCCGCCGGCGACGATGACGAGCTGCAGCTGGTCGTGCTCGAGGCCGGCGCCGATCGGCGCGGCCGGGGGACTGGTCGGGATCTGCTCCCGGGGTATACGGCAGATCTGTGCGATCGGGGCGAATAGCCGGCGGCGCCGGTGGCCAGCGCGCGGCGGTCAGGCCCTCCCGTCCAGCTCGACCTTCCCGCATGCACCTGGTGCTGCAGATTCCAGCAGCTGATCAACCGTCGCCGGCGACGTCGACAAGCTGCAGGTGGTCGACGATCTGCGCAGCCGGCTGCTGATTCGGATACGGGAATACCGGTCCAGGTATGAGCTTACTTAGTACGTGAGCATCAACCTGCAAAGGTTCAGTTGCTATTGGCTGAGATGCTTGATACCCACTGGATCATATTTCCGGGCAGTATGAGTTCATGCTTTGCTCTTGAGCTTGCTGTGTACAGCAACGAGCAGGCAGTCGCCAAGGTATGGTGACTGCCCTCCCGAGGAGGCCTCAGTAGATCTCGGGACAGAAGCACCCGGTCATACTCTTGGTTCTTCACATCGTCAATTCTTGAAAGCTTTATTATTGCATCGGCATCACTGCAATACCTTGCAAGCAAATTGGAGAAGTCGTCGTGGTTGAATCCTTTATCCAAAAGCTCGTGTGCGGCTTTGAATGAATGATTACCGCCCATTGCATTGCCGAGGGAGTCCCAAGATGAATAGCGAAAAATCATACGATGACGTGGCCGGATGCCTTCATTGAACAACAATATCAAATCAGTGACGAAAGTACGGAGTTCATTAGTAGCCGACTCTGTCATTTGAAACCGAGCATCAGACTCGGTTAAACGTTTGAACCATCCTAAGAGACCCCACTCATTCTCAACGATAATAGTCGTTGGCTTTTGAGGGATCGGCATTGAATCGTAAGGCGATAGATGCAGCGGCTCTGCTGATCGACCTTCATAATTCTCTTTTATCGCACTTGGGTGGCGTTGAATCAGTGGATTCAAAATGTCGCCCATCGCCGGCCCGGAGCGGAGTGATTGCGTAACAAACCGTTGGCGGACGACTGGAGCATGGCGCGGTGTTATGCCTGCTAGCTGTTGGAATTCATCGCCAAGCGTGAGAACAGCTTGTGGGCTGCGGTCAAGGATCTGCAACATCGGCGCTGTCAGTTCGTGACTTTCATCAATAATGACGTGCTTGTATTCCTCGGGTAATACTTCAGAGGTCAAAGCGAGGTACTTGATTCGGTGTACGTTCCTGATTGGAAGCCTGATCTCTGGCGCCGAGGGCCTGATCATTTCGTTCCAAATAAGCCAGGAATACTCAACGAGTACTGATATTTCTACATCATCTAAAATGCAACCTACGGCGGGTAGGTGTTTAGGAAGAATATCTGTGCTCGGGGACAAGCAAAAACTGAATAGCGCCCGGCGACAAACATTTGCTACTTCGCGCGGACTGAGCTTGCCGACCGATTGTAGGCGAAGCCAGGTCGCAATCTGTTGGTCGGTTACGAGATAATTCGGCAGTGTTCGTTGCCGATCCGACACTCTCCAAGCCCTGGACGTTTTGTCTCTATTCAACACTAAATTTGTGATGTGGCCGAAAGTGTGTGCGTTTAGTTCTGCTTTTACACCTGCAGCAATGACTCTAGCCTTCAAAGCGTTTACTTGGCTAGGCATGTAAGCCATCAACAACGTCGTGTCGGAGTCCAGATACTCGAAGAATTGTGCGATGAGGAATGTTTTCCCGATTCCTGCATAGCCTTGAATATGGAAAGATTCGTCACGGCCAGCATTGAACTCATCGAACAGGCGGCGTTGCTGAATAGTGAGCTTCAATAAGTTTCCGGAAGGCAGGTGCAGCTCGTGCTTTAGTGGGTTGATTTTTGCTGAGTGACGCTGGCTAAACTTGAAGTCCCAGTTTCGTCCGCCACTTAAGTAATCGCATGCTTGAACATCATCCTGCTCTAGCAGCCTTGCACCAATTTTTGGCAACAGTCGCAAGCCGGTAGCAAAGTTTCGTTGGTTGAAGCGGCTTTTCACTTGCTCCGCAAAAACGCTGGTGGAGTCCATTGACTGATCGAAGCCTACTCGGATGGCACCTTCAAGCATGACTTCGATTCGTGTCAGCGATACATTCTGACGCACGAGATTTTCTAAGTTCTGAATTAGCAATACGCATGCTAATTCCGGTGGCGAAGCGCTAGCGAAAAATCTATCCGTGAATTCCCCTTTTGCGAGGTCGTTCGCAGATACGTCTGCAAGTGGCAGAAAGAGCTCCGCAGCTGGAGAAAAACGTGTTGTCGAATTCATTTCTGCCCTTCGTCCTGATGACTGCACTGATTCGGGTGACCACCTAGAAAGCGACATGTTACATTTACTACGTAATTGCGTAAATACGTATTTGTATTTTTACCCAAGCTGCTTACCGAATCTTACTCTAACGCGAAGGTCGCTCTGACAACGCTCAGCGTCCAATCGTCGCAGTTCCAATTGGCAACTGCATCAGCAAGTGTTTCACCGTCGATCACAATTGCCTCATCTTCATGTAAACAAACGACTTGAGGGTCAGTGCCTGGTTCAATACCGTGTATTGCTGGTTTTCGGCCACATGGACAACTTTTGATTTTAGGATGAACAGCTGCAAGTGTTTTCATGACTTCTGCTTTATCGAATTTATCGGCGTGTTCGAGCAATCCTCGGAGCTTTTCAACAAAGTCACTGTACTTAGCGGAATCAAGTTGCATGATTTCACTCAGAGCAATATAGAGGTCACCTCTATCGACTAGTTGTTTGTCGCCAAATCCCGCACAGATTATTGCTTCTCGTACGGTCTGATCCTCAACTCGCATGCGACTACCCTCGTGATGTCTGTATTTCGCATGATAGATACAATACGAAGCGAGTTCAAACCGATGTGTCGGTTTAGGGTTAAGTGTTGATAAAATACGTTATCGACCCAATTGCCCTGGAAGGCTCACCATGACGTTTTACATCGCTCCGTCCTACGATTCGCACTACTTCTGCCCAAATGGTCATAACGGCAGTAACGGCGCTACCAATGTTGATAGGCAGACCTGGACCTGCACTCAGTGTCATCATCTGCTTGATATTGACATGACCGACAGCTCCGGGCTCACGCTGACCGTTGAGCGTCACCCCGCGAACACCATCCGCAAGGGTGACCATATCGTGTGGGACAAAGGCAATTCGCACCTGGGCTCGGGTGTGGTCCATGGCTCCCATGCCCCCACCGGCAAACAACAGGCCACGCACTGGAAACTGGTTGTAGAAGGTTACGGCCCTGGAACGGTTCCGGCTGACCAGTACATCAATCGCATCTGACACCCGCCCCCGTGAGGATCGCCCCATGCCCCTGTTCGACCCGCTGCGCGATTTCTTCCAGCGCCGCCAGATCGTCCGCCTTGATGCGTTGTCCAGTGACCTGCAACTGGTGACCGTGCGCAGCGAATCAGTGCGCGGCAACTTCATTTTTCCTGGGTTGTCGATAAACGTCGACGTCGTTCGCGACGGCCAGCGGGTCGGTTACATCGAGTACGGCCTGAGTCCTCTAAAGGACCGGCTGTACATCAGCGATTACAAGATTCTCGACAGCCATCGCCGGCAGGGCCTGGGCCAAGCCGCGCTATGGTGCCTTTACCGGCAGCACGGCCTGGCGTTGGCCACCATGCATGAGGTCGGCACATCCCTCGGTTTCTGGTCGAAGATAGAGCGGCGCTTTGCGGCCGCCGGCGTTCACCTGCAGCGCGACATTCGCACCGGTGAGCATGATGAAATAAAGGCGAGTTGGGCGCACCTGGTGCCGGAGTCCGAAGCAGAACGATCGATCCGTAAATACTGGGAATGGGTCGCCGCTGAACATGCTGCTGGGCGCCCGGCTGGGCCGGGCATACGATGAAAGATCTGATTCCACCGCAGTCCACTGCCGAGCTGATGCCTGCCGGGGAACGCCGATTGAGCGCACTGGCGTTCCAGCAGCTGGCCAGCGTGCCGGCCGCCGTCGAATGGTTCGCCAATATCGACAACCCACGCACCCGACGCGCCTATCAAATCGACCTTGATGACTTTTGCGGGTTTGTCGGCCTCACCGGCGCCGATGAATTTCGCGCCGTCACCCGCGCGCACGTGCTGGCCTGGCGCGCCGATCTGGAAACCCGGGGCCTGGCGGGAGCCACAATCCGGCGCAAACTCGCGGCACTGGCCAGCCTCTTTGATCACTTGCTGGAAAACAACGCCGTCGCCGGCGGCAATCCCGTACACGGCGTCAAACGGCCCAGGGTGGAATCCAATGAAGGCAAGACCCCGGCCCTCGGTGATGATCAGGCTAAATCACTGCTGACGGCGCCGGACGGCTGGACGTTGAAGGGCATTCGCGACCGGGCCATTTTGGCGGTGTTGCTGTACCACGGCCTTCGACGCGAGGAAGCTGCGCAGCTGATGACCAACGATCTGCAGGATCGCCGTGGCATCAAGCACCTGCAGGTGAGAGGAAAAGGGGGGAAAACCCGCTACTTGCCGCTGCACCCAGTGGCGGCTGACAGGATCTATGAATACCTCGAGCGGGACAGTCAGCGTGAACCCGGCAACGGGCCGCTGTTTCGCTCTATCCGTGGTCGCAGCACCGGTGCCGCCGTGACGGGCAATGGGATCTATAAGGTAGTCGCGCAATGGGCGCACGCTGCGGGGATCAAGGTGAAAGGGCTGGGGGTGCACGGACTTCGCGCGACGGCCGCGACCAATGCCTTGGAACATGACGCCGATATCGCGAAGGTCCAAGTTTGGCTGGGGCACGCCAATATCAGTACGACGCGCCTCTATGATCGGCGTGGGCAGCGTCCGGAGGACTCACCAACCTTCAAGGTAAGATATTGAGAATCCCCGCCCTGATGGTTACGTTGGGCACACAGCACAAAGCACACAGCGAACAGACAACAGGATTGTTAATGAACATGGCAAAGGCCCGGTACTGCAGGTTTTTGTGGAGCTGCTGTTAACCAGGGTGACTTGTCGCCCTGGTTGACAGCAGCCACCAAGCCCCCGGGCGCGGTAGCAGGTTTGCCCTAGGCCTCGGAAGCAGCCTACGAAGGTTTCGGCTTTGCATGGTTTGCCTCCAACCTCAAGCCGCAAGGTTCGCAGATGATCAGTAGGCCAGGTCTACCCCACACGTTCGTATTGCAGGAAGGCGCTGGACAGGAATATTTGTCGCGGTTGCTTCGGTCAACGTCCTCCCTCACGCCAATATCGAGCCCGGCAGCAGCCGGCGCCCGATAGCCCGCTTCGACTAGTACCTGTTGCGGAGTCTGGTCTTGTTCCTGTTGCGCTAGGCCTGAACTTCCGGCGACATACCCAGCGGTGTCGAGGTCTGCCGCGATTCGGACCACATCGTTCGCCAGGGCGGCAAGCCGCACACTCCCGGCATCCGGGTCTGAGGAATACTGTGGACTGGGTGCCAACGCTGCGAGAGGCCGTACACTAATTGGAAATCGATCCATCCATGAAATGGCAAAGCCAGTGCTGAGCAAGCGGCGAGTGGCTTTATCGAAACGCCCGCCGGGAATGACGTAGTCGTTCATCGACTGGCCAGTTTTTTTGCCACCAGGTTGCCCTGTCGAAGACGGCATCAGGCCCAAAGCCTCCATTTTTCTAGCCCATTCCCAGTTGTGATAACAGGCCCTGCTGGGCTTACCGAAATGGTCCTGCCATTGATGAACCATCTCATGGACCAAGGTTTGTAGAATTTCCACAAGAGGTATAACCGCGAAATAGTCGGGATTCATGGCGATTTCGTCGGCCTTCGTCCCATCCAAACGAATGAAGCGGCCTTTCGAGAAATATCCCATCGTCCGCTTTTCGCGCTGGTAGGTGATCATGCACGCCGGCAGTCGCTCTTGGGACGCAAACAGGTGATCGTTGTAGTAATCGTACGCACGCTGAAGTTCCGCATACGCTTCTTCAGTTGGGCGAAGGTAACCACTCATAATGCAATCCGCTTCAATTTGTATTGCACAATACAATTGTAGTGCGCAAAAAATAGCCCTTACAGGGCCTTTGCTTCACACTTCGGGGTGATTAAGCAACCGTTGGCGCTACGCTGTACCGAAGCGGAAGTGCCGTCCAACAGGCTTTAATTTTCCGTACAATAGCTATTGTATGGAGTTTAATCAAGCTATGAGGGCCTCTGATACTTGCAATCAGAAGGCATCGGCGGTGCCGGTCTCGCAAAGCATGGCAACGAAAAAGGGTCGGCAATTGCCGACCCTTTTGGTTTACATGCGAAGCCGGATTTTTTCCTGTTGAGGCTTCGACTCCTCCGCGTGTGATTGTGGCTTCCAAGTCGACACGTAGTTGTCGTCGGCTTGAATCAGTTTGAGCTCAGTCATGACGTCGCGGACGTCTTGTCTCAGCGCCTCGAGCTTCTCCTGTTGGGGGAACGACTTTGTCCGCTCAGACATCGCCCGAGTCAGCTCAAGTAGCTCCTTCGAGCGGTGCGTTTCCGCTTCGTCCCGCCAGGTTTCAAACTTTCCTAAAAAGTTGTCGAGCCTGCTGGTGAAGCCGGCCAGGCTGAACTTGTCGTCCGCGGAATAACGCAGGTTGTCAGGTTCATAACTGTCGGTACCGGTGATGGAGAACTGAATAGTTTCCCTGCGAGCGTACACCTCGATCTCGAAGCCACGGTACGAACCGACCTTTATCTGCCCTGGCGAGTCTGCCAGCGATTGCCCCCGCGACTCGATCGCCTTTTTCATGCTGTACATGATCTGAGCGAGCGCTTGTTCTCGTTCCTTTTCGCGATAGACGCGATCGTTGATTCGGAACTCAAACTCGCTGGTCGTTTTACCGTCACGGAGCTTGATTTCGGCATCGCATCGAGCCACGGTTCTGTCTGCTCGCGCATCTGCGCCGTTCAGCCAATCAACGCGGCTTTCAAGGCTGTGCTGGGCACGCTTGTAGTTCGAGTAGACAGCTTCAAGCTTCTTGAGGTCAGCACTGAGTTTGACCTGGAGAAAGATCAGCGGGTTGCCGGTCGCTGCCGCTTTCATCTCGGCGGCGTTAGCAGCTTCGCTGGCCACGTCTTCAATCTCTCGCTGTAGGGAGTCGCCTCTACGGAACTGCTCGATGCCAGACGCCTTGTACTCGATTGTTTGCCACATGCGGCTGTCATAGGTCTGTTTTGTGGCGTAGCGGCATATCTCCACTTCGAAGTTGTCCGGATCCTGTTCGTAAAACAGGTTGCCCTGGCGAATAATGCGCCCCTCCCGCTGCTCGAGGTCGCTTGGTCGCCACGGTGCGTCGAGGTGGTGCTCCGCCACCAGCCGCCGCTGTACGTTCGTGCCTGCGCCCATTTTGGCCGTAGAGCCCAACGTGATACGGATGTCGCCACGGTTCATCTCGTCGAAGAGCTTCGATTTTTGAAGGTCCGTGTTCACTTCGTGGATGAATCGTATCTCGTTCTCCGGAATGCCTTTGGCGATGAGCTTCGACTTGATGTCGTCATAAACACTGAACGCGGATCCTTGAGCGAGGAGCTCATCCATGGACACCGCTGGAAGATCGTCGTCGACATCAATGTCATCGTCGTTGGCAACGGCCGGCGCGCTGCTCTTTTTCAGCTTCGGGGTTGAGAGGTCGCAGAAAACCAGTTGAGTGCCTTTGCGATCTTTCCATTCGGCCCAGATGCGATAGATGTTCTCGACTGCGACGTTGATTTTGCTGCCTGGATGGTCGTCCGCCAGGGGATTGATCAGGCGGAAGTCCAGACCGGCCTTGCGGGCCTCATTCGTGATTTTCAGCGGGTTATCGATACGCGGATCCTTGGGCAAATTCTCCATGCGATGGATGATCGAGCCCTTGTTCCACTCTTTGGTCACGGTGCCATCAGCCCGATAAATAGGCTCGCCGCGCAGATCCCGAACGACACTCTGGATCCCCATGAAAGTGGCCTGGTCATCGGAACGGTCGACCACAATGTTTTGCGGGCGTCCCCCTTTCACTCTCGGTACCGGGAAGCGTGTGCCACGTTCGGCAGCTTGACGCTCCAGATCCGCGGTGGTGATCACGTCGGCAAATACCCGGTATTGAGCCATGAGCTCGGGCACATTCTGGAATTTAGAGAACCGACTGTTCAGGCGGTAATTGACACCAGTAGCGTCCAGCTCCCAGCCAGACACGACTTGGCCAAAGGTGCTGGCCCACGCGTCGAAGTGGACGATCCCGCGCGCCTTGAGCTCGTCGTACTGCAGGTAGCGCTGCATCGTGTACAGCTCGGCGATGGTGTTGCTGATCGGGGTGCCCGTTGCAAAAAAGACCCCGCGACCCTCATTGCGTTGCTGCAAATAGCGACATTTGACGAATAGGTCGAACGCTTTTTCAGAGCCTGCCAAGTTGCCCAGTCCGGAAATCCGGCTCAACGATGTGGTGATGTACAGGTTCTTGAACTCGTGCGCCTCATCGACAATGAGTGCGTCGACGCCGAGATCGGCGAAGCTGATCGACTGGTCTTTTGAACCTGTGTCTGCCTTGCGCTCCAGACGCTCCTTCATGCGTTCGCGGGCTTTTTCCATTTCCTTGATGGTGAGCCGATCGCCGCTTTCCTCTTTCAACTGGCGAATTGCGTTTGTGAGATCCTGGATCTGCTCGTTCAGGATGCGCGTGAGCGTGTCCTCGGGCATGCCGATGCGTTTGAACGAACTGTGCGCCACGATTACGGCGTCCCAGTCGCCCGTTGCAATCCGCCCGAAAAGCTTCTCGCGATTCTCCTTTTTGAAGTCGGCCTTCTCTGCCACCAGAATATTGGCGTCAGGATACAGCGAGTAGAAGGCGTCCTTCCATTGCAGGAGCAGATGGTTCGGTACGACGAGCATGGGCTTGTCCATCAACCCCATGCGCTTGCTTTCCATCACTGTGCCAACTGCGATCAGAGTCTTGCCGGCGCCGACGACGTGGTCCAGCAGCGCGGTGCCATCCTGGATACCACGCCAGATGGCGTTCTTTTGGTGAGGCCGCAGAGTGATGTCCAACGAGGCGCCCGGCAGTTCCAGATGCGAACCGTCGTAGTGCGCTGCGACGTTGGTGTTGAATCGATCGTTGTAAATCCGCGACAGCCGCTGCCGGCGGTCTTTGTCTTCCCAGATCCAATCGACGAAAGCCTGGCGTATTTCATCGGCCTTCTGGTTTGCAGCAGCAGTCTGGACGTCGTTGATCTTGAAAATCTTGTTGCCTCGATCGTCCTTGCCGACCTCGTCCCGAACTTGAATGGCATGTCCGAGCAGAACTGCTTCGATCAGGTGATGGGCTGGGTAACGCTCCGTCCCCCAAGTCACATTACCGGTGGTCCGATCGGCGGCGCCGATTTTTGCGAGGTACTTACCGAGTGACGGTTGGTATGTCACACGGCAAGGAACGCTCCCCAGGATGTGCCTTACAAATTCCTCCACGTCCAGATCCGGAACCCACGTCGAGCCAAGCTGGACTTTGATGTCCACGGGATCGATGTCAGCAGGCTGCACAGCGCGCAGTGCGTCAACGTTGGCGGTGAATTCATGGTTCTTCTCCGCGGCGGACAGTGCTTCACGCAGTTTTTGTTTGACGTTGCCGGAGAGATACTGATCAGCAGTCTCCCAACGCTGCAGTTGTGGGTTTTTGTAGATCAGTCCGCGCAGGTCGGAGATCAGCTCTGCCTCAGGCTTGCCGGAGAGACGCATCATTCGGGACAGATCGATGCGGCCGACCTGGTTCATCGAAACGACCAGAGCATCCTTGGACGTTTCTACCTTGGTGACTTCTTTGCGCGGCCCCATAACCCGCTTGGAGAAGATCGCTGCTTTTTTCGCCGTAGGTGCGCGCGAGTCTACGCCGTGCCTTTTGGCGGTGTCGGCAGAGATACCTTTGTCGTAGTCGCTCTCAAGCGCATGCAGCAGCGGGTACTGCGGATCCTCGGCCATGGCCAACCGGTTGGCCTGGGCACTCAAATGCCCGTACTTGCGAACGAACTGGTCGTAGACCGTGTTCAATCCTTTCCGCAACGTTGCCAAGTCAGAATCAGTCGCTGTTTCGGATTGCTCGCGCTGCATCAGGTCGCCCAGGGCATCACGAATGCCGATCATGCCCCTGATACGCTCTCCGGTGCGTTCGTTCTTGGGGGTAATAGCGATGTAATCGTGATCCGCAAGCAGATCTGGAAGGCGCCGAGCAAGCTGGCCACCTGGTGTTACGAAATAGGAGCCAACTTTCAGAGACGCCGGCAGAACGAGCGTCGGTTTGTCGTTTGTCTCAACGTCCTCGGCCGAGGCCGCACCGCGTAGTGGTGTGAACCCTCGAGACGGCAGAACAGCCAACCGCTGAGTGATTGCTTCGGCGAGATTCTGCCCGGGCGGAGCGATGAGCTCCGGCGCTTCCCGGTGGAGGTTGCGCGACAACACCATCGATCCGGCCATTTGCTCAGGATGCGCGATGAAGTAGCTGTTGAGCGTTATCGGTGCCCCGGTTTCGCGGTCTCGTATTTCGCCGACATTCACCCAAGACCGGTCAGTTTCTTCGCCGGGCGCAGCCTTGCGGAAGAACACGATGTCCGTGGTTACTTCGGTCAGCGCATTGCGCTTGAACGCATTGTTGGGCAACCGGATCGCGCCGAGGAAGTGGGCTCTGTCGGCGATATACGAGCGAGCATTAGTGTTGCCGGCATCGAGAAAATAGCGGCTGACGACCTGGGCCATCACACCGCCGTCCCGGAGCTTGTCCAGCGATTTCGCGAGGAAATAGTTGTGAATGGAAAAGTTACTGATGTCGCGGTGATGCGGATCGTAAAGTGACTGGGAGCCGAATGGCGGGTTACCAATCACAGCATCGAAGTAGCCGGCGGGGATAACCACATCCTGCAGGCCTTTGTTGATGTAGGTGGCCTCCGGATAAAGTTGCTTGCCGATCGCGGCGGTGATCGGGTCCAGCTCGACGGCAGTGAACTGAGTGGTCGCTTGCAGATCCTTGGGGATCATGCCAATGAAGTGCCCTGTGCCGGCGGCAGGTTCGAAAATTTTCCCGCCTTCGAACCCCAGCTTCTGCAGTCCTTGGTAGATCCCGCGAATAATGACTTCGGACGTGTAGTGCGCGTCTTGCGTCGAACGTCGAGCTCGCTCGAATTCATCCTGGGTCAGCGCGTTGGAGAGTTGCTGATACTCCGCTTGCCAATCGGCATTCTGGTGGTCGAAGGCTTGCGGAAGGCCGCCCCATCCCACGTAGCGGACTAACGTGGCCTGATCCAAGGGGGTCGCTTTCTGCCCTTTCGACTCAAGCTGTTTCAGCAGCTCGATCGCTGCGAGGTTATCCCTGAACTTGGCTTTTGCACCGCCATCACCAAGATTGTCATCTTCACTGATGCTGTAGTTGCGGGGGGCTTCTACAGCTCGGTATTGACCTCGTTCTGAGCCAGAATCTCGTGCGGAGTGCTGCCCGCGCGAATCTGCTCGATCGAGCGATTGAGGACGTTCTGCTCCGTCGACTGCTGCTCCAGTAACCGCCCCAAGAGGATCACCTCCCCCTCCGCTTCCAGGGCTACCAACTGGCTCGGACTGTTGAAGGCCCAACGGTCCAGAATGTTCCATCCCTGCAGGTTGTACGACGGCGAGCTCCGGATGGCCTGAATGGTCGCCTGCTTGAGCACCTTCGAAGCCAGTACCAGTGGTTGTTGTTGTCCGATCAGCATGGGTAACTCCTAAGTCGTCATCGATGTCCATCTCGGCTTCGAGAGTCGCGATGGTTTCCAGTGTTTTGTTAAAGGTGAAATCAAAAGAGAACTGGTCAATGTTCTCTACGGGTTCTCGTCGACGTGCCACAGCCTACCTGCCTACATTGTTTGTATTGTAGGCAGTATACAAAATACTTCCACGCAGTCTATCACCCAGGCATGAAGTGCCCGTAAACGCTCGGTCAGATCGGCCGCCTAAAAACTCCGAGGAAGTACAATTGCCATGCTAGAACAACGAAAAATCCAGCATTGATGAAGCCGTAACGCAGCCAGGCAGCACTTGATTCGTGCTCCGGCGACTTGCAAAACGCCACGAAGAAAAAGACTGCCAAGGCGAAAGCGACGATCGCGAGCAGGACCAGGCCAATATTTTTTTTCACTTCGCGACCTCCTCGGGTTTTAGAGCGGAGAAGTCGACCCCGCCGCTTTCAAGCAAGACCAGTCCGTGACGCTCAAAGACCGCAACCAGAGCCTGGACAGTCAGGCGTCGCGGCTCACACCGCCCGGCCTCGAAATTTTTGATCGTTCGCAAGGCGGTGCAGCTCTCTTGAGCCAAATGGGACTGACTCCATCCCAAAAGTGCTCGCGCTGCTCTGCACTGAAAGTTTTTCATAGCGCTCCTAATTGCCCATAAAGTGCATAGTGGCCCTAAATGGGCAACATGTAAAGCTCATGGTTTGCTGTCGTCCTCTTCACTCCGGGGTTCGGGCTCTTGAATCAAGGAAAGTTCGTAATGCGTATTCAGATGACCCATCAACCGCTCGCAGAGCTCGGGGGTCTCGCATCGAAACAGAACGATAGCCCCCACGAGGTTCATTGCGCGCTCCAGATACTTTGAGGCCGTGTCGTAGAGGTTGTCGCTTTCATAGATGGTTGCCATCGCCAGCCCCTCGCGCGCGGTGATCTCGATCGTGCGGTTGATAGATGCTTCTACCGCCGGTGTAATTCTCGGTTGATTCTCCGCGTCGTAAAGAAGCACAGCGATGATGAAAGGCACGGTACGACCGTCGGTGGTCGTGGCGTAGAAAGCTGGTACCGCGCTCAGTTGTGGAAATTGCATCGTCAGGGGTCCCTGGATGTATCGATGGCGCTGAACGCCAAGTTGGCCATGCTGTCAGCCCGCTGGCTGGTGTTCGCCAGTACGCGGGCTGCAGCGTTCTCTAAATCACTTGCGGGGCTCGAATTCGAAATTCACTTTACCCGCTGCCGTATCGAGCACCAGGTAAGCGGAAAACGGGCGCTTCTTGGTACTGATGAAACCGCTCAGCAGTTGTGTCTTGCCGGCGGACAATAGTGCCTCTGCCTCGGCGCTGGATAATTTCCTGCTCGAGATTTCTTTATAGAACTTGAGGCCGCACTCCGGCGTAGCGCATGCGTACATACCGGGTTTGCTTTCAAACGTGCCCTTGCACTTCGGGCACGGCTCCGCCAACGGGGTGATCGGACCATCGTCAGATGGCGCCGGACGCTCTTCGAAAATGAAGTCGACCTTGCCGGCGGGAATGTTGAGCTTGAGCTTTGCGGAAAACTTGCGCTTCGGTGGCTTCGACGTGGTGAAGCCGGTTAGTAACGCGGTCTCTTTGCCGCGAAGCAACGCGTCGACTTCAGCGGGTTTGAGCGCCCGCCCCGACACTTCAAGCCAGAGCTTGAAATCGCAGCTTTTGCAGTACACGGTACGGCGATCTTCCTCCAGCTTCGCGCCGCACTTTGGGCAAGGCGCTGCTGAGCTCTTGGGCTTTACCGGGAGCTTCATTTCCGCTGTTGCTGCGAGATCAACAATAGAGCGGACGTAGCCGACCGTGTTGTCCATGAACCGATCCAAACTCATGTCGCCTTCGGCGATCTGGTCAAGCATCGTTTTAAAGACACCCGCTTGGGCCGGGTCCTTGACTTCCAGCGGCAGCGCGTCGATCACCGCGCGCGTTTGATCAGAAGTTCGAAGTTTGCGGCTTCCCGGCTTGAGGGGGATGATGACTTCTCGATCCTTCATCTCCTGGATCATCTTGGAGCGCGTCGACGTCGTGCCAATCCCATCGCCTTCCTTGAGGCGAGCCTTGGCAACCGGGTCCGTCACGTATTTGTGAATGTTCTTCATGGCGGCGATGAGCATCTTGTCATCGAAGTACGCCGGTGGAGAGGTTTTTGCTGATTTCACATCGCAACCTAGACACTGAGCTGCATCACCCTTGGTCATCGCCGGCAGCGCTTGGCCTTCGTCCTGTTCGTCGTCTGCTTCATCCTGGGCCTCAGTATCCTTGGCAACGGCATAGACGGCCTTCCAGCCATCCGCCGTCGGTGTACTGCCGTCGGCTAAAAATGTCTCGCTTTCGACCACAACTGTGATGGTGGTTTTCAGGAACTCAAAGGGACCGGCGAACTGCGCAAGGTACGATCGGACGATCAGGTCGTAGACATTGCGCTCGGTCTCTGACCAGGTCGACGCGGATACCGAGGTTTCAGGAATTGTCGGTACGATACCGTGGTGGGGTGTCGGCTCACCCTTGCTGGTGAGCATCTTTTTGTCGTCAAAGGCTCCAGAACGTCGCTGAGAATCGATCTTCCCGCGTAGCGATTCCAGGTCCGGTCTGATGCTGAATACGCTTTCCAGAATTTCGGGGGCTGCTTCATGCTGTGCTTCGGAAAGGTAACGAATGTCGGTGCGCGGGTAGGTCGCGACTTTATACGTCTCGTAGAGGCGCTGAGCAGCCTCCATCACTTGCTGGCCGGTATAGCCGAACTGAGAAAACGCCTCCATCTGCAGTTCATCCATCGCCAGTGGTAGCGGTGGCTGTTCTTCTTTCGGCTCGACTTCGTAAGAAGTGACGAGGCTGGTCTTCCCTTTTACAAGCTCAGCGATAGCGCTGGCCTTGTCCTGATCGATCAACCGTCCGTCCCGCATACCGTCTTGGGTCTCAGAAGGCTTCCAACGTGCCGAAAATTCGCCGGCCTGATGTTTGAACTGCGCCTTGAGTTTGTAGAACGTCTGCGGCACAAAGTTTTCGATCGCTCGTTCTTGCTCACGCATGATGAACTGCAGCGGTGTTTGCACACTCCCGACCGGGAGAACGCCATCGAAGCCGAGCGCCCGGCCACGGAGGGTCATTGCACGCGTCGCGTTCAGTCCGAGCAGCCAGTCATAGCGACCCCTGGCCAAAGCCCACAGGTGCCAGCCCTGAAACATGGGTTCATGGTTGTCTCGAACGCTTGCGAGCGCCTGTTCGACTTTCTTGCGGTTGTAGTCGTTGATGAGGACCCGTTTGATCGGGTTCGTGGTGCGAAACACGTCAACACCATGCGCCTCGAGGGCCTCGTCAACCAGCAACTGCCCTTCGGAGTCCGGGTCACCGACGTGATAGATCACGTCGCAAATCTTTAAAAATTCCTTGAGCTTCGCCAGCCGTCCGCGCGCGCCGTCTTTGGGCTCCAGGACCCATTCGCGAGGAACAATTGGCAAGTCTTCAGCTCGCCAGACTTTGTTACCACTCCCAGTGCGTGGCAGATCATCCGGAAGGTAATGATCAGGCTTGGCCTGTTCATAGGCGTGCCCAGTCATCCACACGCAGTAGTAGTTGCCACGGATGACATGGGTCTTTTGTTCCTCGTCATTGCGCCCGGGCAGAACATTGAGTACTGCCTCAACCAGCGAAAACTTTTCGCCGATTACAAGAATTTTTTGGTTTTCTGCCATGACTTTCTCTCGCGTAATACATGGGCACTGTTGCCCCGTGGGTGCATGCGTATGGAGGCGCGTTACTTGCGGATATTCCGTAGTATATATACCATACAAAATAAACAAGCACCCCAATGGCCGATGCAGAGAGGAACAGTGATGGTTGAATTGCCCCCGACGTTACCGCTGGTAGCGGCCTGTGAAATACAGGCGGCTCGGGACTACTCCGTTCCTTTAAGAGTACTGCTCGCCCGACGTGTACCGGTAAGCGAACCAGTTCAGAGACAGGCAGCGAGCAATCATGAAAACAGCATTCGCGCTGCTTACCCCATCGAACTGCATTGGGCTCAACAGATCGAGTCTCAGTTCGGCATTGCGCCCGGCACCCTGGCAGGCGATCAATGCTGGGGCGCTCGAGCAACGGCCTACATTTTGCGCTTCGACCACTCGCCTGAAGCTGTTCAGAACTTGGGTAAAAACCCTCACCCGTTCCCCTCCATGCCGGTGCTGAAAGTTCGTTACGACGATCGATCTGTAGACCGTAAATTGAGTTTCTGAGGGCCATAAAATGAGCGGTTCAAGTGATCTTCGCCGGGACGATTCCGGCTTGCTCAACTTTGCCCTGGTCGCCATTTTCGTGGGTGTCATGGTTGCGATTTGGTACGTCGATCGCGAGAACCTTGTATATCAGGGTCTCAAATGGGCTTGGCTGCAACTGGGCGTATTTGACTGGCCGTTCATGCCTGAGACGATCGGCCGGTGGAGACAGGAAGCGGCTTTCTGGGCGAGTCGACCGCAGCAGGTTTCGTTCGAATACCTCCTGTCCGTCCTGAACAAGGCCGGCTACTTTTTTGTCTGGATTCCGCTGCTCATGACCTTGCGTGGAATCAAGATCGCGACCAAGCATCCGGCTAACAAGACACGCCGTAAGGTCACGGTCGAGACCTTGCCATGGATCATGTCAAATCACTCTCCAGGCGTGATTCCCACGCTCTACTACGGTGATCTTCTCAACACCGACCCAGAAGAGCACCGATCCTCAATGAACCCTGAAGTATGGGTTGAGAAGCACGGTCTGCTGGTGAACGGAACCCTGGCTAGGGACGACATCAGAAGGATGCTGATCGAACATCTCGGGGATCCCATTGACTCGCTCGACCAACTGAAACCGCATGAAAAAGCGTTGTTCGCGGTTTTCGGCGCACGCCTTCTCTCAAACGGCAAAGACTTGGACAAGGCGCAGGATCTGCTCGACGCGCTGAACCGTTCGTGTCACACCCACACCTTCAACGGCAAGAAGGGTTACCCGGATCTGTCCCTGGCCGATAAGGCTTTTAAAAAATACGCGGCCCATCCCGAAGCCGCCGATTGGCTGAAAAAGCACCCTTACCCGCGCACCCTGCTGCATGTGATGCATCAGCAAGCCACTCTCACCGGCAAGCTCCCCTCCTCGCACTTCATTTGGCTGAAGGGCATGGACCGAGGCCTGTGGTACCCACTTAACACCACGGGGCGCAAGGGCCCGTTCCTTGAATCCTGCGGCGTCTTCACGCAGGCGCTGTGGGAGAAATATGTCTTCGACATCGGCTACTGCCTGACCGAGCCCTTCGTCGATGACGCAATAGTCGGCATCGAAAAATACTTGATCAAAATCGGCCTTTTGGCCCCTTCAGCTTCCGAGGGATGAACCTGTGAAAAGCAACGACAGCGTGCGCGTATATGGGCATTCGATGCTCATCCATTTCGGCAGCACCGGCGAGAGCCAGGCCAGTACTTCGTTGAAGCTGGATACCGACGGCATCACCTTCTCGCTGGACAAGGCCAGCAAGGCAATCACGGTTACGAGTCATGGGTTGGGTGCTGAACGTCGGTTGGAGACATTCGGTTCAGAAAATTTGGCCTCGGCCGCGTTCGGCTATCTGAAAAACGAGCACACACGCTACGCACGTCGCCGGCTGCTGATTGGCTGGTACAAGGGAGCGTTGCGCTGGGTCCTCGGCCCCCTGCTGCTGTTTGTCTTCATCCTTGCCGCCTTCACAGCCGTCGGTAACGCTCAGATTGAGCCGTCAGTCGCATCGGTGAAACCTTCGGCAACCTTGGCTGCGGCGCAGACCCAAGGGCAGAGCCCTAGCCAGGCGGAGCCGGTGACCAAGCTCAGTCCAGACAGCAAGCTGTTGGCCAAGGCCCTACAAGACGGTGTGGCGTCAGATAAGTACAGCGTCCAGTTGTCGGCAGGTGACAAGGGGACTCTTTTCGTTTTTTCTGATCCGCTCTGCCCTTACTGCCAGCGGCTGGAAGGACAGCTTGAAAAACTCGCTGCCGACTACACGATCCACATCTTTCCGGTTTCCGTCATTGGCGGAGAAGACTCGACAGCCCAGCTAGGTCCTGTTCTGTGTGGTACTGCGCCTGCGGCGCGTGCCGAGCGCTGGAAGAAGGCCACCGGCGGCAACATTGACCGTTCCGCTACCGGCTGCGCGGAGTCCACTGAGATCCTCACAGCGAATAACGAGTTTTTCCGCGCCATGCAATTCGACGGCACGCCGGCGATCGTGAACGTCCTGGGGCAGCAATTTCCATCCAGCACGAGGGCAACTGCGGAAAACATCACTCAATGGCTTCAGGGAGCTTCACGCTGATGAGGTCGCCGGGACGTTTGACGCTATCGTCGTTCGCGAGCGGTGTTAGCCATGGCTAAGTTCTATCGCTTCGACGAGGCGTTTCTGAGTCGTATCCGTGAGGATGTTGACCTGGCTGAGCTGGTTTCGCGGGAAATCAAACTCAAGCGGGCCGGACGCAACTTTGTGGCGTTGTGTCCTTTTCACAAGGAAAATTCACCGTCATTCCGCGTGAAACCTGAAACCAACACTTACAAGTGCTACGGCTGCCCGGCCAGTGGAGATGTCATCAGCTGGATGATGCAACGTCACCACCTCAAGTTTCCCGAGGCTGTCGTTAGACTCGCCGAAGAGAACCGAATCGAGTTGCCCCCGCCGGAAAGTGACTCGCCCGATGATCAAGAAAGACGCCGGCGTTTGGCGAAGCTCTACAACGTGCTCAAGGATGCAGCTCGTATCTACCATAGCGGGCTTGAAAGGAATGTCGCTGCTCGAGCATACCTGGTCGGGGAGCGTGGCCTGTCGGACGCTACGATCGCTGAGTTCGGGCTCGGCGCTGTGACGTCGGGCATCATTCGTTTGCTGGCCCGATCAGGCGACGACCTTTTGATTGCGGCCGGCTTGGCTGTTCAAGGCGAGCGCGGTCTCTACGATCGCTTTCGCGATCGCATCATCTTCCCGATCGAGAACGAGAGCGGAAGTATCGTCGGTTTTGCCGGTCGAACCATGCTCCCGAGCAATGGGAAGACTCCCAAATACTTGAACACCGCCGAGACGGAAATCTTCCACAAGGGCAAAGAGCTGTACGGGCTCAGCAAAGCGAAGATGGCCATCCGGAAAGCGAGACTGGCTGTGGTCGTCGAGGGTTACCTCGACGTGCTCAGGGCCCACCAGGAAGGCGACAAACGCGTGGTCGCGCCTATGGGAACAGCCATTACTGAGCACCAGGTCAAACGCCTGCTCGTTCAAACCGATCACCTGGTTTTCGCTTTCGATGGCGATCGAGCCGGCCGGCGCGCGGCGCTAGCTGCCGCTGCAGTTTTACTGGGTGAGCTCAAAGACGGCCAGACCGCCCAGTTCCTGTTTCTGCCAGAAGGGGAAGATCCGGACACGTTCATTCGTGATCAAGGCATCGCGGCGTGGGAGGAAGCACTGAAAGGAGCGCGCACGCTGAGTGCGTTCCTGTCCGACTACGTGACCCATCGATTGGACCGTACGATTCCGGAGCGGCAAGTGGTGGCCGCAAACAAGGCAAAGGCTGTTTTGGCCAAGGTCAGCAAAGCACTCATTTACCGTCACGCTCTTCGACTGCTGTTCGAGGATCTGATTGGCGTCCCGTTGAGCTGAGGTTTTAGAAATGGCGATTAATCACAGTCACGAACTGGATCCTTCGAAGCTCACGCGCGACACCCGAACGGTCTGGGACCGGTGGATGCATTGGCTGTTTCGCCCGGCCAACTTCCGGCTTTTTTTGGTCGTGTTTGCCGGCGTTCAGCTGTACCTGCCCGCGCTATGGCCGATCTGGGTTCTCACACTCCTGATCATGCTGATGTCCTTTCAAGATCAGAAGTTCGCCATGCCTCTGCGCCTGCCGAAAGACGTAGGCGGCAGCGACGTTACCGATTTCTACGAAGAGCTCATTGAAAAAAACTCGCTCTGGGGATTCATTCGTAAATCGAAGACCGTACGGCGCTACCTCGCTGCCGGTGGAATTCTCTATCTCGGTTACCTGCGAACGCCTGACATAGAGGAGCAAGGGCGGGAGCTATGGCTCAATAATTCCGATGCAAGAACGCACCTATTTTTAGGGGGGACCACAGGCTCGGGGAAGAGTGAAACCCTCATGGGAATTGGGTACAACGCCCTCTGCTGGTCCTCTGGGTTTTGTTTCGGGGACGGGAAGGCCGATGCTAACCTGGCGTTCTGTCTTTGGTCCCTAAGCCGACGCCGGGGCCGCGAAGATGATTTCCTCATCCTCAACTATCTGACCGGGGGGATGGACCCGTTCAAGGCCATGGTGGATCGAGAGGAAGGGCGATTCAGCGGCAAGGCGGTATTGCCGCAATCGAACTCGATGAATCCGTTCTTCGACGGCTCTGCGGACTTTCTACTGCAGCTCATGGCTTCTTTGCAGCCCCAGGCAAGCGGTGATGGAGCACAGTGGCAGCAGAAAGCTTTGAACATGATCGATTCCGAGCTTCGCACGCTTTGCTACAAGCGCGCGAAAGGCGAGGTCGACATCTCCATCGGCCTCATTCGCCACTACTTGGCCCTGCAGAACATGGTCAAGCTCTACATCGAGGGGCTGGAGGGGAAACTCCCCGAGCTGGCCTTCCTGCCGCTGAAAGCTTATTTCGAGACCGGTTTGCCGGGGTTCAATCCGAGCCTGGTGCACGACCCAAGCAAGTGGGATCCGGAGGTTTTCAACCAGCACGGTTACCTCACCGGGCAGTTCGCACGCACCCTCGGCATGATGATGGACACCTACGGGTTCATCTTCGAAGACAAGTATCCAGAAATCGACATGCTGGATGTGCTGTTGAACAACCGCATTCTTGTCGTGATGATCCCGTCGCTTGAAAAGTCCGCGTCGGAAGCCGCCGCGCTCGGCAAGCTGTACATCTCGTCGATCCGATTGATGATGGCCCAAAACCTCGGCTATCGACTGGAAGGCACCAAGTCCGAGATCCTGGACGCGCGGGCGACCAACGCACCCAACCCTTACGTGATTATCAGCGACGAGTTGGCCTATTACTTCGCCGCCGGCATCGCGGTGATGTTTGCTCAGGCTCGATCGCTCGGTTTCATGATGGTTGCTGCAGTGCAAGACGTTCAAGGCCTGAAACGTGGTGAAGCCGCAGAGGAATCTGCGTCGATGATCGCCAACACCAAGGTCAAATGGACGCTTGCCCTTGAAGACCCGGATGACACCTTCGAACTGATCAAGAAAGCCGGCGGTGACGCGTACTACAGCGTGTTGACCGGGCACGAGTCGTCCCAAGGGACGTTCGCGTCGGCGTATGACAGTAACCGCACGGCGACAATCGAGAAGCGGGACCGAATCACCCTGCGTGAGCTGAAAGGGCTCGATTCCGGTCAAGGGCTTGTCATCTTCAAGGACGCTGTTGTTCCAGCAGCTTCGTTTTACATCCCAGACAACGAGAAAAAAACCGCCAAGCTTGCGGCGCACATCAATCGGTTTTTGCAGATCGAGCGGCCCTCGTTCGATCGACTACCGCGTTCGGCCAAGAAACTGCAGGACCACGATATGGCATCTGCGGATTACATCTTTGCCCAGCTTCGTCGATCAGAGAAGCCGTACTACCCAACCTTGGTCGACCCGATTCTTGATGAGGTTAAAAGCGCTGCTGACCACATGAACAGCATTCGGCGGTTCGAGGTTCCTCCGAACGAGCGCGGCATCGTGCTTTTTGAAGCCGCGCGCCGTGGGTTGAAGGCAGCGGAAGCTGCCGGCTTGACAGGCTACATGCACGAGCCGCGGCACGATGACCCATACGAAATTATCCCGGATGACGAGGATGAAGAAGACATCCCCGATTCCGCATACGACACTGACGAGTAAGGAAAAACGTAATGGCCAAGATTCTGATCGGAAACGACTTCTGGCAGGAACGCAATGGGAAAAGAGAGCCGATCTACTGGCAGGAAGACCAGGTGTCCAATCACCACGTCGGTGTTGCGGGAACCTCCGGTTCGGGCAAGACCCACTGGATCCGGCAGTTCGTCAACGGCATGCCGGACGATGTTGAAATCGATATTTTCGACTACCACGGCGACATCGAGATCCCGGGTGCCCAAACGGTCATGTTCAGTGAATCGACTCGCTACGGCTATAACCCACTCGTGCTGAACACCGACAAGCATTACGGCGGCGTGCGCCGGGCGGTGAATGACGTTGTCGAGGCCATCAACAGTACCTCGCGACAACTGGGAGGCAACCAGGAGGGTGTGCTTCGCCACCTGCTGACCGATACTTACATGCAGAAAGGAATTTTCGCCAATAACCCGAGCACTTGGGTCAAGCAGGAAGCCTCGGAGGCGGAGATTCGCGCGATGCTTGATCAGAAAAACTGGGCGGGACTGCGTGAGGTTTACCCATCGCTGAACGACGTGATTCAGTTTGCCCGACGGAAACTCAAAGCACTATGGATGGGCATTGAAGATCGTGAGTCCGGACGTAATGCACTCGGTGCATTCGACGACTACTGCAAGGCCCAGAGCAGCCTTAATCAAACCCGGATGAAAATGAACAAGTCCAGCGGTAGCAAGGACGAAGACCTGGAAAAACTCGAAAAGCGCATGGAGACTTTGCGGGCCAAGTCCATCGAAACCTTCACCACATTCGTCAACAGCATGGACACCGGCCGCGAGTTCGAGGAAGCGATCAAGTACAACAGTAAAGACGTACTGCTGAGTGTGATCACCCGACTTGAGAACCTGAACGCTACCGGAATCTTCAACCCTAACCCGCCGCCGTTCGGCAACGCGCGG
Source organism: Pseudomonas siliginis (assembly GCF_024072275.1). NCBI lineage: Bacteria > Pseudomonadati > Pseudomonadota > Gammaproteobacteria > Pseudomonadales > Pseudomonadaceae > Pseudomonas > Pseudomonas siliginis. The sequence goes on from NZ_CP099597.1 coordinate 95,315, forward strand.
ATCCGCCGGTACATCCTCAAACCACTGGCACAATCGGAAGATGAACTGAAGATGTTCGTCCGCTTCCGCATGCGCGCAATCATCCGAGAAATGATGCAGCGTGGAGAGTCCGGTGGCCGACTGCGCCGGATGATCGTGCTCGATGAGTCGAAAAAGTTCAACAGCGAGGATGGCAGCAACCCGATCAATGTCATCGTCAACGAAATGCGCAAGTTCGGGCTGGCCATCCTACTCGCCGGGCAGTCTCCGGCGCACTTCTCCCAGGACTTCATCAAAAACTCCGGCACCCTGTTGTTGCTCAACCTTGCAACCGCTGACTGGCGGGAAGCGGCATCGAAGCTGCGCATCGAAGAGAAGGACCTCAAATACTTCAAGCCGCAACAAACCGGTGCCGTTCGAATGCTGGAAAAAGGCCAGGCTGCAGCGTTCCGCCAAGTCAGCTTCCAACGCGAGAACAGGGCATGACGAATCAAGGACACAGTGGAGCGAGCAGCGAATGAGTTCCTTCACAGGGGCACTCCCGGCATTGAATTACCACCCCTCAGGCGTCGGTGAGGCGCTTTCGCTCGATGAGGTAGTAGACCGGGTTGCCGAGTGGCCTGTGGGGGTCACAGCGGTCACGCAGGAGGCTGATGGGGAGTTGCTCTACTGGGACGCGCCGTTCGAAGAAGTATCGCGCGCCCGCTTGCGGGCTGGAAGCGGCAGTATGCTGCGGGTGCTTGGGATCAAGTACCAGATCCACTCTGCTTATCTGAACGTCAATCACCCAGTGCGCGCTCACGACTGGCAAATTCGCGTGGTAACTCCGCCGATTCGTGAGCAGTAATTCTGCAGCTGGTATTCGTGCAGGTTTAAAGGTACTGAAATCACGGTTAACCGACACAGCCCCGATGAGGGGCTGTGGGGAATGAACAACCTCCGTCCTCAAACCTTCTTGCGCGGTAACGGCTCACGCCGGCGATCGCCACATCATCCATCAGTATCGCGCAAAATGTATCAGCGCGGAGATCCATCCTCCAATAGCTAAGTAGGGCCCGAAGGCCAAGTTTTGATCTTTGGCATCAGCCGGTAAGAAAATATTTCGCAAGACCGTAGCTAACAAAGCTGTGACGGAAGCGAACAAAACGGTGTTTCCGATTATTTCCCATCCACCAAAGGCACCAATAGCGGCCATCAGCTTCATGTCACCACGCCCCAGCGCCTGCCTTCCAGTTACGTACTGGAAGGCCTGATGCACCGACCAGAGAAAGAGATAACCAGCGATTGCCCCCCAGACAGAATCAAAACAGTCAATGAATAACCCAAAACTGTTAGCGGCAATACCTAGCCACAAAGCAGGTAAAACAACAATGTCAGGAAGCAACCTAGTTTCAAAATCAATTACACTCAGAACCAAAAGTAGCAATCCAAATACCGTATAACCTACTCCCTGCACGCTAAAGCCAAAAACATAAACCGCACAAAACGTTAAAAACACTGCCGATAGCAAAATAAATAGATACCTGACTTTGCAATATCTTTCCAAACACACTTCCGACTCAGCTTCCGTGCTAATCTCAAGCAAAGAATTAGCTTCAGCTCGCCATTGCGCTATCAAAAGATCGGGGAGTTTTGCTGCAGTTATCTTTACGAGCAAGCTCGCTAATCCGCCGAACAGCAGCGCATAGATTAAAGACATAAAAGCCGACTCGCCAAAGTTCATTTTTTCACCATCTGCCGTCAAGATCAATTCAAACCACACGATCCAGCTCGCGCTTAAGCTCTATGCTCTGAAATAGAATGGATTTCGTTGGATCGCGTCCTTCGACAAGACAAACGTCCTTCAACTGACGAAGAGCCGCAATTAGATCATCACGTGCATTTAAATAATTCAGCCGAAGTTTAATGTCACTATCGGATTCCCCCTCGACAATAGGGTAAGGGGAATTACTGAGTCGAGTGTTTATCGATAGATTACGGTCGAGACCTTCATTGCGCAGTGCGCACTGCAGGAAACGCCGAGCTTCAGCAGTTGACGCGCTCCAAGTTGACGCTTCTGGCTTAACAAGAGTGCCGTCGCTAAAAATTATTGATGGGCCGGGATAAATTGCGTCCGAAAAAAGACGCTTGCATGATCGATAGTGGACGCTCGCAAATGCCGCTTGAAAAAGCGCAGTCAGATAGTTCTCGATCATCAGTGCAAAAAACCTGAACAGTTATTTTGTTTGTATAGTATCTATTTTACAGAAATACGCATACGCCTTTTTGGGTTAATGGTCATGGTCAGGATCCGCTCGCAGCAAGCGGCATGGGAGATCTGAGCGACTGGCGCGCATGTTCACGCGCGGCCGTCTGCAGCTCCAGCACGACGATGTCGCGTGCCACTTGTGCCGCAACTGATCAGCCGCTGCCGGCGAAGCCGGTGAACTGCAGGTGGGCATGCTCGATGCTGGTGTCGATCGGCACGGCCGGTGCTGGACGGCATCAACCGGGAGCTCCAGCAGATACGTGCGATCGGCGGAAAGTCCTTGATCCAAGGCGAGTCCGAGTCACCTTATTGTCCATGGCGGGTGGTGAAGCAGTCAGAGGCCACCATCCGGTGGCCATGATCAGGCTGCTCGAGCACGTAGTTTTGCGATGATTTTTTGCATGTACTGCGTAGACGCCTGCATGGCGAGAGCCTGGTCTTCGTCAGTTTCCGGAATGTCTCCCATCAAGCCAATGAATTGGGACACCTTGATGCCAAGTGCTTCTTGCATTTCCGGGTCAGTGCCCTGCTCCGAGACCAAGTAGTAACACAGCAGTGAGTCGAGAAGGCCATCGCGGTGCCCGCGATCTTCCGCTTGGCTGTGCACCGCGGGCGACCAGTCCAACTCAGCCATCACTACAGCTTTGACGCGTCCTTGTAGACCGTCGATACCGGTCGCAGCTCTGAGGCCTATCAGCACAAGGTTCGTTTTTCCAGACTTGAACTCTTCGATAGCTTGCCACTTCTGTTCACGGGTTTGGCGCCCGGTGATACAGACCGGATTAAACTCTTTGAGCAAATCCAACAGGATGTCCTGCACTGCATGGTGATGCGAAAACAGGATGGTTGGCTGCTCAGCCTCAAGTAGGCTACGTACGAACGCAGCGGCCGCAGGCGCCTTTGCTACCCCCGTTGCTTTGCGGGTCTCGTTGATCGCCTCGAGCTCGCTCCGACCTCGGGCCAGTGCGTCTGTGAGCTGCGAGGACTCTTTAGCCAGCGCCACGGCGTTCGCTACCAGCTGATTGAACACGCGATCATCTGAATCAACCAGTTGGACGACACGTCTTTTCGCCGGAAGCTCTCTGAGAACGTCAGCCTTCAAACGCCTGATCATGAGGCCTTCGCGCCGCAGATGTGCATTCAGTAGGGCTGGATCTCGCACAGACTCGGAACCACTCATACTGCTACCACCTTGCACACACCATTCGCGCCGGAAGGAATCTTTATCGCCGAGGCAGTGGTACTCCAGAATGTTCATCACGTTCCAGATCTCAGAACCTCGGTTGTAAATCGGCGTACCTGAGAGCCCGATAACGTCGGTGGCCATCGTCGCTAGATCGCTGGCCGAGGCGTACTTCTCAGTACCATCGTGCCGCAGCTCCTGGATCTCATCGAACACAATGCTCTGGATATTGAGTTCCTTGAGCTTCTCTCGCCAAGGCTTCAGCAGCAGGTAGTGAATGACGTAGATGTGTGCTTTGGGGAGCGGCCCTTTCATGACTCGTGGAGTGCAGGAGATCACACAGACCTTCAGTCCGTTTGCGTCCTCAAACAAGGGCCCAGCGGTATCGCTGTGCAGCTCGAGGAATTCGGATAGCTTGTCGCGCCAGTGCAGTGTCAAGTGTGGCGGTGCGACTACCAAAGCGGGCCACGACTGCCTTGTTGCGAGGAATGCGATCCCCTGCACTGTTTTGCCAAGTCCCATCTCGTCGGCGATCAACGTACGGCCATTGGTCAAACACCAGCTGAGTCCTTCAGCCTGGAATGGACGCAGTTCGCCTTTAAAGACGAGATTGGGGACTGTGTTGATTGGGCTGCTATTCGCAGCTTGTCGCTGTTGAACATACTCCACGGTTTCCCGGTAGGAGGCCTCAAACTCAGCGCGATTCTCAATTTTCAGTGGCCATCTGTGCATGAGCCAGACGAGCTCAGCGAAGGTTCGTCGGTTCGCGCTGAACTTAGCGATTCCTGCGCCCCGGCCTTCCGAGCCGGGAAAAAGGCGTTTAGCCATAACGGCCACTTGAGGGTCCCCGTCGATGACCCAAAACTTCCCCTGTGGCTCGTCGACACGGCGCAAAGTGCCGAAGGTTTGGGCGCTATCAGTCGGCATTGCCAGATACTGAGGCAAAGGCAAAGTCATACGGCTATCCCCCACAGCGCATTCAAACTCAAAACTTTTACAGGTTTCCCGCTGATGATTGCCGGCAGATGAACGCTCCTTTCCAACACCACAATCACTGCCCTAACGTTCCTCTGCGAGGCATAACGTTGAACTTGGTTCATCAGTGAGGCCATCGGCGGACGAGATTTCTTCACCTCGATCACGATGCCATTTACCCAGAGATCCGCCCGGCAGCGCTCTGCAAAGCGATACTCGCGTATGTGGGGGATCTGGGCATCAACGAGTGCTGAAACGAGAAGATCATGTATATCGAACTCCTCCAGCCCAGCACGGCTGATTCGCACAGTTCGTAGTGCCGTAAGTACTTCTGTCATTTGCTGGAGGATATCTTGGTGAACCTCGGTGAACATTTTTTGCTGTTCCATGAACCTATTCCCGGCAGCCCTGAGCCTGCTCCTTGAGTTCGTAATCCTTGAAATGCGCTAAGAGATCTGGATCTGCGCCGGACCACTGCAAGGCTTCGGAATTTTTCCGAACACACGTGCACGGTCATCGGATTTACTAACGCACAGCTCGCGCTTTTCAACTTTGATGCGCCATTCATTCGTGCTCTCACGAATCAGTTTTGCAGCAGCAATGTCGCCGTTCTTTGATGCGAGAAAAACGCCAGTCCCTGTTGCAGTCATTCTGTTCACCCCATGATTGTTTGGTTGCCAGTCGCAAGATCCAAGAGGGATCAAAGTGCGATTTTTTTTGCATCATATCAATCATACGAAATTAAACGGACATAGTTTGCGTGGATTCCGGATCGCAGGTCACGTCCGCTAGTGAAAGTGGTTCAACTGAAACACCGCCGGAGCTATGCACGACAGCTCCAGAACTGTGCTACGGGGTTTAGCCCCTGAAATTCAGGGGCTTGTTTTGACCGGGTTTAAAGCCAAAGAGCGAATTGGCCGTCAGTCTGGGCGTAACTATCCAGCACCGCGCCGCGCGCGCTGAGATCATCTCGCAAATGCTGCTCTGCGGCGGTGTCGTCCAGATCGATGTAGTAGGCATCTTCGACAAGATCGTCGACGTCAGACGACGTCAGCCCGTATTTAACGGCCTCGCCGATCAGTCTTTTGCAAAGGCGATCGTACTTGCCTGCGATTGCCATCAGCGGGTGGTCTATCGCGTTGTTCGCCATAAAGTATGCGTAGGCGAATCCTTCAGGGGTGACACTGCGTGCATTCTTTGTCGCCAGGCTGCTGCCGCCGTACATGCGGTGCATTTTGGAGCCCTCCACCGGATCAACCGGGGCAACGGGAAGATCTGCGTTGAAACGACCCCAGATCAGTGTTTTTTTGGTGTAGCTGTCACCCAGATGGAAAGGGTCAAACGAAAGACGCCACGGTGGCAAACCACCCAGCCGTTCGATACGACCCACAGGGTTCTCGATTGACCAAATAACAGGACGGAAATACTCGATTACACGCAGGGTCTGGTGGACTAATTTGACGGAAGCGACAGTGCGACCGTCCGAGTCCTTTGCCGCAAAGTGCCGAGCGCCGGATACCGCAAAGTCAGTGCAAGGGCATGCTGCAAGAATGGCGTAGATATCAAGCCCATCAAAATCACCGAACCAATCACCGAAGAAGTCGACGCTGAACTTGTTGACGTCGCCTGTTTCTGGATTGTCTTGGATGTCAAAGCGATAGACCTGATAACCAGCCTCTTCCCATGGGCGAGACCACGCACCGGATTTGTCGAACAGTGATAAAACGACCTTGTCAGCATTGGCACCGGTCAAGCCCTGCGCCGCGCAGTGCTCCCTCCACCCTTCGATGCGTTGACGCGCTTCTGATGGAGTCATCCAGCCGTAGTTTTTCTGATACACGCTTGCCTTTTCATTCAGACGTACCACCTCAGTACCCGTTGGAGCGTCGAACAGGTGATGAACGCGTTCTTCCTCGGAGTTCATTTGCTGCTGGGCCTGATTGAAACACTCGACAATTTCCGAAAGTTCACGATCGTCAATTCCGATTGAGGCGTGCTCGGGCGCGTAGCTGAAAACTTGAGAAAGGGCTGCTGACATGGACTTCTCCGATGCTGATTTTTTTGAGGCCAAGCCGATAATGAATGCCGTCTTGTTGTTTGTATTATAGCCATTTTACGTAGTTACGTACATACGTAATTACGTATTTGCGTGATTTATTTTCTTTGATTCGCCCTGTTTTTGGTCAAGGGTTAGCCCGGAAGCCGCACGCGGAGCGGAGCCTGCTTGCAGGTGAGCACCGAACGGGTGAGGACTGAAGCGCAGCGTCCCTTTACCAGATTGCTTCTGAATAAGGCTCCCCCGGCGGTCATGGGGTTGCTTCTCCCCCATGGCCGATGGGGTCAGAGGCCGACTCGCTCCCTTCCTGGAGGGAAGGGCGGGGGGATGGGTGTTGCCGCCGCCGGCGGCGCTGTGGACTTCAGCGAAACGAAGTTTCGAGCCGCTCGGTCGTTGGTCGAGCGTGCTGGTGGCCAGCGCTTGATGGTCCTGCCCTACCCTGTCAACGCGACGGTGCCGCGTGCACCTGGTGGTGCACATCCAGCAGCTGGTCAACCGTCGCCGGCGACGTCAACGATCTGCAGGTGATCGTGCTCAAGGCCGACGCCGATCGGCGCGGCCGGGACTGGTTGAGATCCGCTCCCGGGGTATACGGCAGATCTGCGCGATCGGCAGGAAATGCCGGCAACGATGGTGCCCGCGCGGCGGGCCAGGGTTTCCGCCGGCGGCGCCGGTAGCGAGCGCACGGCGGTCCGGCCCTCCCCGCCCAGCTCGATGACGCCGCATGCACCTGGTGCTGCAGATCCAGCAGCTGCTCAACCGTCGCCGACGACGTCGACGCGCTGCAGCTGGTCGTGCTCGAGGCCGGCGCCGATCGGCGCGGCCGGGACTGGTCGGGATCCGCTCCTGGGGTGTATCGCAGATCTGCTCGACCGGCGCGAATTGCCGGCAACGAAGGTGCCCGCGCGGCGGTCCGGCCCTCCCCGCCCAGCTCGACCTTCCCGCATGCACCTGGTGCTGCAGATCCAGCAGCTGATCGGCCGTCCCCGGCGACGTCGACGAGCTGCTGCTGGTGGTGCTCGAGGCCGGCGCCGATAGGCGCGGCCGGGACTGGTTGCGATCCGCTCCCGGGGTGTACGGCAGATCTGCGCGATCGGCGCGAATTGCCGGCAACGAAGGTGCCCGCGCGCCGGTCAAGCCCTCCCGCCCAGTTCGACGTTGTCGCATGCACCTGGTGATGCAGATCCAGCAGCTGATCAGCCGCCGCCGGCGACGGTAACGAGCTGCAGGTGGTCGTGCTCGAGGCCGGCGCCGATCGGCGCCGCCGAGGCTAAACCGGATCCGCTACCGGTTTGCACGGCAGATCTGCGTGATCAACACGTACTCTCGGTAAGGAAGGTGCGTACTTAGGGGACGTGAGGCTACTGCGACGGAACACTGTCATGCCTGCTAA